>CAMOHV010000232.1 GCA_946615275.1 uncultured Verrucomicrobiota bacterium
GCGAGGGCGCGCTCGCGATGATGACGAACGACCGAGCCTTTGACTATGATGGCGGCGGGCAGGACCGCATCTTCACGTGCCTCTACAAGGCAATCGACTATATGGCGTCCGGCCGGCGGGACGCAGCACGTACGGAGCTGAATCGCGCCGGGCAGCATCAGGAGAACTGGTTATGGGAACGTCGGAAGGACATCGCGGCCGCAGCCGAGAAGATGAAGTCGGACGCCGACTCCTATGCCCAGCAGAATAATTCACAGAACGAGAGTCGCGATCAGCAGGTGGCCGGTGTGTTGGGCGACGCCTCGTTCCGAACGCAAATTCAGGCGCAGTGCAACTTTGACCCCGCAACGTCCGGGAATCTTGATGCATTGGCCCCCAGAGACTACATGAACGTTTATGCCGAACACGTCACGGGTGTGTTCCGCTGGCTTAACGGCGACGGTGCGCGCAATTACCTTAAGGACGTTAATGCATTGGCGTCTGGAAATCCCGTTGCGGCAAGGGACTTCGCGGAAGCTGATAGAGGCGTCAAACCAGTCAACCAGGTGTGGATATACGTTGAGGACGGACTTTGCCCTTGCCGTGAGGAATGGCGGATTGACCTGCCGATAGGGTTGCTGCCGTTCGCGGGCAATTATGTGATCTACGCAGGAATGGCGCTGCCATATCTGCGAGAGCGGACCCAGGGCGCGATCAACTGGTCGGTCGTGGCCGATGGGCAGAACTTGGCGATGGCCCAGTTGGCGAATGTCGATTCGCTCGTGAAGACAGAGTACGATGTTTACATGCGCGGGGCCTTGACGCGGGAGATCACGCGCACCATAGTCAAGGTGGGAACGCAGGTGGCATTGGGCATCGCCGCAGATGCCGCCGCACAACGGTCTCAGGGAGCTTACCTTTCGTTGAAGGCTGCGCAGCTCGGCGTGGCGAGTTGGGCGGCAACGACTACTGCGGCGGACCTCCGCAGCTGGACGGCGCTGCCGAAGTCGGTGAAGGTGGCGCGCGTGAGCCGTCCGGCGGACGGCAGGTTGCAGGTGATGGCCGATGGACAGGCGATTCAACTGGAGGTTCCGCCTGGGAACACGATGGTGTTCATAAGGAAACCAGGGCCTTCTGCCTATCCCGTGGTGAAGATGGCCACTTTCTGATCGCCCGCAGGAGGAGGACGCCGGCCGAGAAGAGCGGACGGTGCCAGGAGAGCGGGCATTCGCGGAGGGCGCGCGCGGCCGCGGGGTCGCGCAGGTATTCGCGCGCGGCCTTGAACGCTCTGCGAAGCCCCACGCCGCTCCGGCGGAAGGTGGCGATGATCTCCAGGGGGGCCAGGACGCACGATGCCGCGTAGAGCGGCGCGAGGCGTCCGCCCGAGATCTCGTCCAGGCGATGGCGCAGGGCGAGGAGGCGGAACTTGTTCTCCACGCGGCGGGGGGATGCGTTGAGACGCGCCGTGGCCCCGGACGGGCGCACGGTGTAGTCGTAGAGCGCGCGGTCGAGGACCGTGGTGCGCGATGCGTGGAGGAGGTATTCGCAGTTGAAGAATGCGTCCTCCCAGAGGCCGATTGATTCGTCGAAGCGGACATGGCAGCTCTCGATCAGGTCGCGGCGGAAGACGCAGCGGCATACGGAGCCGAGCTCGCGCGGGGCGAAGAGAGGTTCGCCGGAGAACCAGCGGTGGAGGTCCGCGAAGGAGTATCCCACGAGGCGCGAGACATATCCGGAGACTATGGCGTCGTTGGACGAGAAGCGGTAGTCGCCTTTGAGGGGAAGGACGCGGAAGGGGGCGTCGTCGCCGTCGCGCACGCGGAATGGCGAGACGCACCAGTCGGCGCCGGATGATTCCATTGCGTTGACGCCGGAGGAGAGCCAGTCGGGGGCGACAGTGTCGTCGGGGTCCAGGAAGAAGATGAATTTGCCGCGGGCGGCGGCGAGGGCAGCATTTCGGGCGGCGCTCACGCCGCGGTGGGGGAGGGGGAGGACGCGGATGCGGGGATCGGCGGCGGCGCGCTCGGCGAGGATGGACGGGGTGGCGTCCGTGGAGCCGTCGTCGGCGCAGACGATCTCGGCTGCGTGCGGAGCGAGCGCGTTCGCCGCCGCCAGGACGGAGTCCAGGGCGGCGTTCAGCCACGGGGCGGAGTTCCAGCAGGGAACTATGACGCTCGCGGCAGGCGATGGAGAAGGGTAGGACATTTAGGAGGGTAGGACGTTTAGGAGGATAGGACTTTTAGGACGGGAAAAGAGCTTAAATTATACCATATCTTTGGTGATTCGGATTTGGTATAATTTGAATCATGTCCAACAGCATATCAACGCATCGCGTGGCGGTGACGGGGATGGGAGTGGTGAGCGCCCTGGGCTCCACCGTGTCCGATGCCTGGAACCGCCTCCACGTATATGAGAATCTCGTCTCGAAGTGTCCGGATCTCGCCGAGTACAAAGGTTTGAACTCGCATCTGGCCTCGCGCTTCGCATTCGTGCGCCCGGCGGAATGGACGCGCAAGACCACGCGCACGATGGGCGAGGTGGCGATGTACGCCCTCGCGTCCGCCGAGCAGGCCGTTGCCCAGGCTGGGCTGGACGCCGCCACGCTCGAAAGCGGCCGCACAGGGGTCGCCTACGGCTCATGCTCCGGATCTGTGGCGCCGATCATCGACTTCTACTCCGTGATGGTCACGAAGGAGATAGCCAACATCACATCAGGGACGTACATAAAGCTGATGCCGCAGACGACAGCCTGCAACCTATCGGTCCACTATCGTACCCACGGGCGGCTAGTCCCGACGGGAACGGCCTGCACCAGCGGTTCGCTTGCGATAGGCAGCGCGTACGAGCTCATAAAGTACGGGCTTCAGGATGTGATGATCGCCGGCGGCGGCGAGGAGTTCTCGCCATCCCAGGTGGCGGTGTTCGACACTCTCTACGCGACCTCCCTCAGGAACGACGCACCTCGGTCCACTCCGGCGCCGTACGACGCGGACCGCGACGGGCTTGTTGTCGGCGAAGGCGCAGCCACGTTCGTGCTGGAGGAATGGGAGCACGCTCGAGCGAGAGGCGCCAATATACTCGCGGAGGTGGTGGGGTTCTGCGAGAACACCGACGGCACGCACGTCACCAACCCGAACCACGAGACGATGGCCGGGGCCCTCAAGGGCGCGCTTGTTGACGCCGGGCTCTCGCCGGATGCGATCGGATGCGTGAACGGCCACGGCACGGCGACCAAGGCCGGAGACGCCGCCGAGACCGCCGCAACGCGCGCCGTGTTCGGGCGCGCCGTGCCCATAGCCTCCACGAAGAGCTACGTAGGCCACACGCTCGGCGCGTGCGGTTCGCTGGAGGCCATGGTGACGGTGGAGTCGCTGCGCCACGGCTGGTGGCACCCGACGCTCAACCTGAGGAACCCCGCGCCGGACTGCGCCGAGCTGGACTACATCATGGGCGAGGGCCGGAGCATGGAGTGCGAATACGCCATGACGAACAACTTCGCGTTCGGGGGCGTGAACACCTCGATCATCTTCCGAAGAGTGTAGGGGCTGGATTGGGAAGGTTGACCATAGCCGGATTCGCCCTTGTCCTTGCCCTTGCGGGGTGCGCCGTGGCGCCGGATATCTCGGGGCCGGCGCCCGAAGAGCAGATAGTGGCGTTTTACGAGAAGGAGATGCGCTATCCGCATTGCTCCGTGGCGTGTGTGCGCGGGGAGAGGACCACGTTCGCCGGAGATCCGCGCGCCATATACCGCCTGGGGTCGCTCACGAAGTTCTTCGCGCACGCCGCGTTGGAGCGCCTTCACGCCTCCGGCCGACTGGACCTGGACGCGCCAGTCACGCGGTACGCGCCGTTCGCCCTGCCGGAGGAGTACGATTCCGTGACGATGCGCGATCTTCTCGAGAACCGGTCGGGGCTTCCCCGCGAGTTCCTGAATCCGCTGAACCCCCTGGACTGGAACACGGCCTTCTGCTGTGGGCTCTTCGGGACGCATCTCTACGCCGGGTTCGAGGAGTTGCCCGACTTCGCCGCCGCCCTTGGCTCATGCCGTTCCCGCCGCCAGGTGCGCGCGAGGAGACCGCAGTATTCCAACGTGGGGTTCGCCCTCCTCTCGATCTCC
>CAMOHV010000233.1 GCA_946615275.1 uncultured Verrucomicrobiota bacterium
CTGCGCCCAAGGCAGGTGCGCTACCAGACTGCGCTACGCCCCGAAAACAACGAAAAAGTGATAGTGAACAGTGAATAGTTGCGGGAAGAGATGTACTGATGGAATGGTGAACTACAAGATATCGCGAGAGGTCTCGTACTCCTCGATCGCGCGGGCGATCAGGCCCGTCACGTCGTTCCGCGCAGCGTTGGCGCCCACGCGCACAGCGTGGTATATCGCCTTGTGCGAGGATGAGCCGTGCGTGATTATCACGGCCCCCGGGACGCCCAGGAGCGGAGCGCCGCCGTAGATGTCAGGATCAAGCTGCTGCTTCATCGACTTGAACGCGCCCTTCAGAAGCACCGCGCCAAGTATCCGCCACATCCCCTTGAAGCATTCCTTCTTCAGGAAGTAGCCGATGGCGTGGGCGAGCGACTCGGACGTCTTCAGGACGACGTTCCCCACGAACCCGTCGCAGACGATCACGTCCGTCTGCCCGTGGAATATGTCGTGCCCCTCCACGTTGCCGCGGAAGTCTATGCCCTTAACGTTCTTCAGCATGGGGAACGTCTCCTTGGAGAGCTCGTTGCCCTTGCAGTCCTCCGTGCCGATCGAGAGAAGGCCCACGAGCGGCTTGGTGCGCTTGAGGACCTCCTTGGAGTACACGCTGCCCATGATGGCGAACTGCACAAGCCAGTCGGCATGGCAGTCCATGTTGGCGCCGGCGTCGAGCAGAAGCACCGGGCGGACGGGGCGGCGCGTGGGGAGGATTGTGGCGATCGCGGGCCTGAGGACGCCCTTGATGCGGCCCAGGTTCAGGATGGCGCTGGTGGCGACGGCACCGGAGTTGCCGGCCGAGACGAAGGCGTCCGCGCGGCCCTCCTTCACGAGGCGCATGGCCACGTTTATGGAGCAGTCCTTCTTGTGGCGCACGGCCTGGACGGGACTTTCGTCCATACCGGCGATGTCCGGCGCATGGACCACCTCCAGCGTGCCCGCCTTCTGCGCGGCGGCGACGTCCTTGGGGTATTTTGCCAGCTCGGCCTCGATGGCGGACTGCACCCCGACTAGAAGGACCTTTATGTCCTTCAGGCCGACGGCGGCCTCGACCCCGCCCCGGACGATCTCCGCCGGGGCGTTGTCGCCGCCCATCGCGTCAAGGGCTACCCGCGTCATGGCGCCTTACTTGCCGGTGGACACGGAAATGACCTTGCGGCCCTTGTATGTGCCGCAGCTGGGGCAGACGCGATGTGTCTGCTTCATGCCGCCGCACACGGGGCACTTCTGGACAGACGCGACGATGGCCTTCTCGAGGGAGGCCACGCGCTGGCGCTTGCGCATCTTCGACACACGGTTCTGAGGTGATGCCATTTTACTTTTCTCCTTTATTCAGACTATCCAATGCCGCCCACCTTCCGTCGCGCTCCTCGCGCACGCACGAGCAGGGACCCTCGTTGAGGTTCTTCCCGCACGTGGGGCAGATCCCGCGGCAGTCCTCCCGGCAGACCGGGTAGGTGGGCAAAGCGAGTATTATACTCTCTCTTAGGTCATTAGTCAAATCGGTAAATTCAACTTTTTCATCCACCTCTACGGACACCACGAAGTCGGGGACCTTGACCGTGAAGTCGAAATCGGCCCCGCAGCGCGAGCATGCGGCGGTGAAATCCTGCTCAAGGAAGCCGCGGACGAGCAGTTCGCCGCCGAGGCGCTGGACGAACAGATCGTACCGGAGGCCGGCGAACGGGGTGAGGTATTCGTCGTCGAGCGCGTAGATGGAATCGTCCAGGGCGCCGCTGAACTCCTCGCCGTCCCGCTCGAGGCGGGCGACATCCACTATGAAGCGCTCCTCCATCCCTCTCATTCCCTCATGCGCGCCGCCACGCCGGGCGTGACGAATCCGGAGACGTCGCCGCCGTAGCGCGCGATCTCGCGCACCATCGACGAGGACACATACGCCAGCCCCTCCGTGGGCATCATGAACAGCGTCTCTATCTCGGGCGCCATCTTCCTGTTGGTGAGCGCCATCTGGAACTCGTACTCGAAATCGGAGTACACGCGCACGCCGCGCACCACCACGCGCGCGCCGTGGCTGCGGCAGAAATCGACGAGCAGCGTGCCGAGCGGCTCCACGGAGACGTTGGATATCCCGGCCTTGGCCAGATCCTCGCGGATGAGCGCGATGCGCGTCTCGGCGTCGAAGAGCGCGCCGTTCTTTACGCTCGTGGCGGCGACCGCCACCACGAGACGGTCATACAGCCCCGCGGCACGCCGAATCAGGTCGAAGTGCCCCAGGGTCATCGGGTCGAAAGTGCCCGGATAGACTGCGATGGTTTCTGCCATGGCGTATATTATATCATTTTCTGCGGTAGACCGCCAGCCTTGACTGTCCATACACCCTGTCGCGCAGAAGCTCCCATGCCGGGGAGTCGTCGCAGGCGCGGCGCGAGGCCATCTCCGCGACGAATATCCCGCCGGGCGTGACGACGTTCCTTTCGGCGATGAGGCGCATGACCTCTGCGTACACGCCCTGGTCGCCAAGCGCGTATGGGGGGTCGGCGAAGGCGATGTCGGCCGTGGCCGGGCACGACGCGAGCCAGGAGAGGGCGTCGGCGCGGTGCGTCTCGCAGCGAGGCCCTGCCCCGGCGCGCTCCACGTTCGCGGAGATGCAGGCGATGGAGCGCGGCGCCATCTCCACGAAGACGGCCTTGGCGGCGCCTCTGGACACGGCCTCAAGCCCCACGGCCCCAGTGCCGGCGAAGAGGTCCAGGAACGTCGCGCCCCGCACGCATTCGCCGAGCATCGAGAAGAGCGCCTCGCGCACGCGGTCCTGCGTGGGGCGGACATCCTCGCCGGGCGGCGCGCTGATCGCCCGCCCGCGGAACTCTCCGGAGGTTATGCGCATGTGGCTCCTCAGCAGGCCGCGAGCTTGCGGGCGACGATCGGCCCCACGACCTTCGGGTCGGCCTTGCCCTTCGAAAGCTTCATCACCTGCCCAACGAAGAAGCCGGCGGCGGCCTTCTTGCCGGCCTTGTAGTCGGCAACAGGGCCGGGATTGGCGGCGATGGCCTGGTCCACGAACGCCTCGATGGCGGATTCGTCGGAGACGGCGCCAAGGCCGCGCTCCTTGACGATCGCCTCCGGGTCGCCGCCCTTCTCGAAGAGCTCGGGAAGGAGCTCCTTGAGGGTCGGCCCGTTGATCGTGCCCTTCACGGAGAGCGACACCAGGGCCCGCAGCGCCTCCGGCGCCATGGCGCACTCGCCGATGGACCTACCGCTCTCGTTCAAGAGGGCCATGACGTCGCTCATGAAGAGGTTGCAGAGGATCTTGGCGGACTTCTTGTCTAGCCCCTTCGCGGCGGCCTCGAAGTAGTCGGCGTTGGCCTTGTGCTGCGAGAGGACGCCCGCATCGTACTCCGCGATGCCGTACTCCTCGATCATGCGCGCGCGGCGCGCCTCCGGCATCTCGGGGAGGAGCGCGCGCCATTCCTCCACCTGCTCCTCGGAGAGCGCCACGGGCACGAGGTCCGGCTCGGGGAAGTAGCGGTAGTCGTGGGCGTTCTCCTTCGAGCGCATGGGCGCGGTCTCCATCGCCTCGCCGTCCCAGCGGCGCGTCTCCTGCACGATGGGGATGGAATGCGCCATGCACTCGCGCTGGCGGCGGGCCTCGAACTCGAGGGCCGCGTGTATGCCGCGGAAGGAGTTCATGTTCTTGATCTCGACCTTGGTGCCCAGCCTCTCGGCGCCGACGGGGCGGATGGAGATGTTGACGTCGGAGCGCATGTTGCCCTCCTCGAGGTTGCAGTCGCTGACGCCGGCGTACACGAGCATCTCCTTGAGGGCGGTGAGGTAGGCTATGGCCTCGTCGGCGCTGGCCATGTCCGGCTCGGAGACGATCTCCATGAGCGGGGTGCCGCCTCGGTTGAAGTCCACGCCGGAGGTCTGCGCGTAGTGGTTGATCTTCGCGGCGTCCTCCTCGAGGTGGATGTGGTTGATGCGGATGAACTTGGGGCCGTTCGGCGTCTCGATCGTCACGCCGCCGCCGATGCAGAGGGGATTGCCGTTCTCGGAGATCTGGTAGTCCTTCGCCATGTCCGGGTAGAAGTAGTTCT
>CAMOHV010000234.1 GCA_946615275.1 uncultured Verrucomicrobiota bacterium
CCGTCGCCGAACGGCGTCGAGAAAGCGACGGCGGCGGCAAGCGTCCGTCCGGCGAGCGCCGCAAGTACGGCAAGCAAAAGAAATCGCATTCCCGCATGTCCTTTCTTTCACGGCGCTTTCTTGATCCCCGACGAACTAAAGCCGTCCACTCCGTTCGTCAGCACCTGCCCTGCGTGCGGCCAGGCGTTTGTATCGACACCGCGCATATCGATCGTGCAGTTCCGGAAAACGACGTCCTTGCCGGTCGTCAAGTCGAGAACCGGACCCTTGGGCCGGATAAACATGCAGTCCTCGACGAGCAGCTCGCCGCCGACAAAGTCTGGGTCGATCCTGCCGACGTCCCAACCGGACGGCGTGACGCAGACGGAGGAGATCGCCGCCCACTCCGGTTGCAAGACGTTCACGTCCTCGAAGCGGCATCCCCGCACGACGAGATTGCGCGCTCCCATGCCTTCGCACCAGAGATTGAGGCGGTAGTCCGCGATGAAGCGGAGAGGATACCCGCCCGTGCGGCGGAAAACGCAGTTCTCCACCGTCAAGTTCGACGGAGAGAGAATGTTGCGGAAGCCTGAATCTTCGAACACGCATCCCCTGATCAGCACGTTGTCCGTCCCGTACGTGCGGTCCCAGACAAGAAAGCACTGGCCCTCCTGCGGCGGCAGCGTCCGGTCGACGTATATCCGGCTATCCTCGACGCGCTCGACCTTCGCCCGGAAGCCGACGGGGTCGAAGTTCGGACGGCGCAGCTCGATCTCCGCTCCTACCGCCACCCGAAAGTAGCCTGCTCCCCGGCGGTTGATGACGTCCAGCATCCTGTCGGATCCGCGGACGGCGATCGTGAAGCGGTCGTGGAAGTTGACAGAGTCGTCGTTGTTCAGCGACCATGCGCAGTCCAGAAGCCGGCAGAAGCCCTGTGAACGAGCCACGTGAAAGCCGTCCGACGTCGAAGTGACGGGGCGCGGACGGAATTCCGCGTCCGGATAGGCGTTGGCGAAATCCTCCCTTGTCGGCGGAACGACCCGGAACTTCTCGATCTCCGTGTACTTTCCGGGGCCGTCCGTCACCATCGCCATGCCGAAGCAGCTCCAGACCGTGACGTTCCTGACGCCCAGGTGGCGGTTTGCGTTGAGGTTGACGCCGTTCTTGCCGTAGTAGCAGTGGAGGAGGCGATAGAATCCGCCGTCCTCGAAACGGCGCACGGCGGCGATGTTCCCTTCAGGTCTGCGGGAGAAGCCTGTCATCGGATTCTGGTTGCGCCCTTCCATCGGAATCCTCGGCCATAGCCTGAGGACGTTCGGCGCCACCCATTCGTTGCGCGGTCCGAAGTGGCCTTCCGTCTGCCCGAACGAGAACGCGGGACCTTGCCGGAATCGCGTACGGGATTCTTCCATCGGGGTGATCTTCTGGACCGGCACCGGATCGGGGTATCTCGGATGGCGCTCCCAATCGACAAAGGTCAGCTCCACGTATGATTCTTCTGGCGACTGCGCATCCTCGTGCCGCGCCGTCACCCGGACGAATGCGCCGAGCGGATCCGTCTCCCAGTCCCAGTCGACGGTGAAGTCCCGAACCTCCGTCCGCTCGCAGGCGTCCACCAGCACGTTGCCCTTGTTCAGGATCAGCTCGCTCTGCGGCTGCCCGCGGTACTCGGGCGGCCGGCGGAACACGAGCACCGCGCCCTTGCCGTCGAAGACGAAATCGGAGAAGTTCGAGATCACGACGCCCGGCTCGTCGAAGCACCGGTACGTTCCCGGCGCCAGCTCGACGCGCCTTGCTCCCGTGCGCCGCGCTTCCGCCAGCGCCTTGTTTATGGCCGTCGCGTTCTTGTCGGACTGCGCAGACAGCCCGAAGTCCGCGGCGCGCACTACGGCTCCGCCGCGATCGCGAGGGCGTTCGACCGCGAATTCCGGGCAGCCCGTCGGAAGCACGGAAGCCACGGACACTGCCAGCACAAGTGCAATAGTCATTCTTTCTCCATCCTGAAAAGCACGGCGGCGTTTGCGCCAAGTTCAAGACGCCCGTCATTCCACCTGACGTCCGAACCGTCGTCGGTTTCGGCCGATGCGATCTTCCAGCCGCCGGCGATCTCGGGATTCCCGGAATACGGCTCCGGGGAGTTGTTTACGACGACCACGGCGACGCTGCCGTCCGCAAGCTCGTGTTCGGACGCGTTGACCATGCTCGAGGCGCTGTCGAAGAGCCGCTTCACCGGACACACCGCCCGCCAGATGCGCCAGGCGTTGCCCGCATAGCCACCGGCCTTTTCGTAGGCCATGCTCTCCATCGGGAACCCCAGCGTATAGACAAGGCCTTTCCCGTACCGGTGCCGGAAGAAGAACGGCTCTCCGTTCGCGTTCCTCGCAAGCACCTCCGCGCCATGCGTGATGAAATGGCGCCGCTTTTCAATGCCCGTGGCGTACTTGAACGGCTTGCCGTCACCAAGGTCAAACGTCAGGTCCAGGCGGTCGGCGACCGTTTCGCGATAGTCGAGCTCGATGCCGCACACCTCCTCAATCGCGGGCAGGAAGGTCTCCGACCACGAGATGTAGAGCGTCGCCCCGCCGCGCACCTTCGCCTTGAGAGCCTCCCAGTTGCGCGTCGAAAGGCGCGCGCGTCCCTGCGCACAGGGCAGGAAATAGCACTTCGCGTCGGGAATCGGGTCCGCCGGATTCGCGAACTTCGGCATTATGCCCGCCTGTCGCGCCAGGATGTAGCTCGAATGCACCAGCTTCTCGACTTGCGCATCCTGCGTGAACACGACCGCGTCCGGCTTCGGCTTCGGCAGCGCGAGAGCGATGCGCTTCTGGAACGCGGCGAATCTCTTCAATGCCAGCGCAGCCGGGTAAGGCGTCCGCTCCTCATTCATGATGCCCAGCTCGAGACATGGCTCGGGCCAATCGTACGGCGCGATCTCAAGCCGGGTCTGGTCGAAGGCGCACCACCAAAGCATCGCCTTGCCGTCTGCCGCCCAGAGGTTCCACAGCATCGGGCGAATGTACTTCGCGAGCCGCGCCCGGCTGACCTGCTCCGCGCGGCGCGCGCCGTGCTCCTCCAGGAACGACGGCTTCCCGGAAATGTCCTCGAGCCCCTTGACGGATGCCGCCGCGGAAAGGAGGTTGCGGATGCCGTCGAAGCGGTCGGGGTTTTCGCGACGCCAGAGCGCGTAGAGATGGTGCGGCACGTAGTCGCTCAGGTGCGCATTCTCGGACACCCTCCACATGCCGCCCGCTATCTCGAAGCCGTCCACGCTGACCACGGGACGCGTCGGGTCGGCGACGCGGATGACGGAGTGGATGTACCGGAGCCACCACTCGCCCTGCTCCCTCGACTCCGTCGGCGCAAGCGCCCGCGACTCGTTGCCCGATTCCCACGCGACTATCGCCTTCTTCCCCTTCATGCGGTTGACAAAGCACTCTACGAAGCGGCCCTCCCACGCAAGCGCATACGGGTCGGAGTACGGATTGCGGTTCTCCAGCGCCGGTGGCAGAAAGAGCCGGAATGTCATCTGCCCCGTCATGACCGCCACGACAAGCCTCATCCCGTGCTTCTCGGCAAGGTCGCAGAACTCCTCGAAGCGGCGGAGCATCGTTTCGTCCACGCCCGCATAGCCGGCTTCCGTCTGCGGACGGGCATCCTCGTCCAGCGTCATGCGGGTGTCAAACGACTTGTTCCAGTTCGAGCAGTTCGCATGCACCTCCACGATCGGCTGGAAATCGCTCCACGTCGGGAACACCCGCAGCGTCGTGATCCCCAGCGCCTTCAGCGCGACCAGATCCTTCTCGATCTCGTCTGGACGCCACTCGCGCCACATCTTCGTGGCATTGAAGCTCGACCAGTAGTTCACGCCCAGCTCAAGCCTGCCTGGCTCAAGGAACGTCTTGCCGCCGCAGCGTCCCGCGAAAGCGGCGCCACAGGTCAGAAGAACTGTTGCAAGTCTCGATATTCCCTTCATGGTGTTACCTCCTTTGCATTCCTCGGTGGAACAATCGATTTCATTTTCAGTACTCGATTCTGACTTCGCGATAGAGGCTGCTCGACCCGGCCCCGGAGTTCAGGCGGATGCCAGTGATGGACGCCATTTTCATCG
>CAMOHV010000235.1 GCA_946615275.1 uncultured Verrucomicrobiota bacterium
CGGCGTCCTCAGGCTTGTCCCCAACCCCGACATCCTCAAGACCCTCGAGCGCACGCTCGCGCCGCGGGACAAGGAGCGGCTTGTGCGCGTGGGGTTCGCCGCCGAGACGGGCGACCCGACGGCCGAGGCGGCGCGGAAATGCCGCGAGAAGGGCCTGGACCTCGTGGTGGCGAACGACGTGTCGCGCGCGGACTCGGGTTTCGGGGTGGACACGAACCGCGTGGATCTCGTATTCCCGGACGGGCGGATTGAGAAGCTGCCTTTGATGTCGAAGGATGCCGTCGCGCGGCGGATCGTGAGGAGAATTGGAGATCTAGTCAGGATTGCAGATTCAGGCAGGACTGCAGGATTTAACAGGATCAACCCATAAAATGGAGAGCAAGATGAAAATGAAATTCTTTGCGGCGGCGCTTGCGGCGGCGCTTGCGGCGAACGCGGACGAGCCGGTATGCTCATGGTACGAGAGCGAAGGGAGCGACGAGACGTCCGTCCTGTCCGAGCTCGACGGCGCGGACGAATGCACGATCGCCATCCGCGCGGCGTGGAACCGTCAGGACCAGCCGGGCTACCCCAATGTGCTCAGCTCCGGCGGATGGGGCGGCTACGGCGGCTTCATGTTCTTCATGCGGAACGGCGCTTTGCTGTTCCGGGTGGGGCTGAAGGCGGACGGACGCTGGCGCGAGAACGGCTTCCACATGATCTCCAAGGTGCCGGTGGACAGATGGACCTCGCTCGCCGTGACGTTCCGCCGCCCGGACTACACGATGTACGTTGACGGCAAGGTGGTGTCGCGCGGGAAGTGGGACCAGCCGTTCAGGATCAACACGCCCTTGATGCTCGGCAGATGCCCCTGGGGGACGGCGGATGTGCATGACGGCAGGCTCGACGACCTGCGCGTATGGAAGCGCGCCCTTTCTCAGGACGAGATAGCCGCCATCGCGGCGGATGGGCGCTGGAAGGGGAAGCCCGCCCCGCGGGCGCCACTGGCGGCCGCCGCGTCGTTCGAGGGGAGGCGCGCCACGATGGAGTTCGACGTGGCCGGGCGCATCTCCTCCATCAAGGAACGCGCCACGGGGCGCGAACTCGTCGGGCAGAAGGTGGCGTTCGCGAACGTCACGTTGACCAACGGCGCGTCCTACGCGGCGAAGCATGTGGAGCTGCGCGGGAAGGACACGCTCGTCTTCACCTTCCGCAGGGGAGTTGGCGAGGCGGTGTTCAAGGTGACGCCCTTCGGGGACGGCGACGGATGGTCGTTCACGCTGATGTCGCTCTCGGTGCCCGGCATCAAGGAGATGCAGCTTGCGCAGTTGAAGCCGTCGTTCAAGAAGTGGGTGGGCGGAATGGCGAACGCCATCTCCGACGAGGAAAGCGCGGTGGCGATGCGCGCGTACGACGTGGCGCTCGAGATGCGCGCGAGCGGCGCGGCGGGCCTGAGCGTGCGCGGCAGCGCCAAGAAGGGGCTGACGGGGCGGCGCTTCGGCATCGCGGCGGGCCCGCGCGCCGGGTTCGTGGAGCAGATGCGCGCGATGTCGCGCGACTCCGGCGCGCCGCTGAGCCCCGCCGGCGGCGCATGGTCGCTGGGCTCCGAGAAGAACCGCAACTCCTATCTATTCGCCGACCTCTCGCTCGCCTCGGTGGACGACTGGATCGACTTCGCCGAGCGCGGCGGGTTCGGCATCATACACATCCACGGATGGTGGGAGTGGCTCGGGCAGTACCCCGTTAGGAAGGCGTACTTCCCGAACGGCCTCGACGACATGAAGGCCGCCGTCGACAAGATCCACGCCGCGGGCCTCCTGGCCGGCATGCACTCGCTCACCGCCTGCATCAACCCCTACCGCGACCCCTGGATATCGCCGTCATGCTCTACGAGCCTCGTCGCCGACGCCGTGTACACGCTCGCGGAGCCCGTCTCCGCGGACGCCACCGAGATCCGCGTGAACGAGATGCCGATCGACAAGCACGCTCTCGTCTTCACCTACTCCTGCAACGGCAACTGCCTGCGCCTCGGGAACGAGGTGGTGCAGTACACGGGCATCCGCCGCGAGAGGCCATACGCCTTCACCGGGTGCAAGCGCGGCGCGTTCAAGACCGTCCCCGCCGCCTATCCAGCCGGGGCGCAGTGCGACTACCTCCACCAGCGCTACATCGCGTTCTACCCCGATCCCGACTCGTCCCTCGCGCGCGAGCTCGCGGACAAGCTCACGAACGTGCGCAACTTCTGCGGCATCGACGCGTTCTACTTCGACGGCTCCGAGGGCATGGGCACGCGCTACGGCATCGACATGCTGCGCCGCCTCATCTACGAGCGCTTCACCGTGCCGCCCGTCGCGGAGGCCAGCTGCCTCGGCGCGCACAACTGGTGGTTCCACTCCCGCATCGGCGCGGCCGACCATCCGCGCTGGGCCGCCAAGCGCTTCTTCGACCAGCACATCAAGGGCACCATGGAAAGCTCCCGCAAGGCCAACTTCATGGAGCCGCAGATGGGATGGTGGGCGCCGATCATCGGATCGCAGTCGTCGCGCGGACACTTCACGGACGAGATGGAGTACTTCGCCGGAAAGAACGCCGGCTTCGACGCGGCGTCCTCCCTGCAGGGGGTGAACGTGACGCGCGCGCCGGCATCCGAGTTCATCATGCGCCAGATGACGGTGCACGGCTGGTACGAGCGCGCGCGCCTCGCGCGAGCCTTCGCCCCCGGCGTGCGGGAGAAACTCGCCGAGCCGCGCTCCGAATACCGTCTGCGCCAGGGGGCGGACGGCGTGTGGGGCCTTGCGCCCGTCACGGCTCTCGTCCACCGCGTGGACGGCGCCGTCGGCGCCTCATGGGGATTCACTCTCCCGAGGAAGGCGCCAGCGCTGCTGCGCGTGGAGGCCCTCTACGGCGCGGCGGCGCACGACGCGCCGAAGGGGACGAACTTCCTGACGGCGGCGGATGCGCCGAGGATGAAGGCGTCGTCGGCGGGCGCGGTGAAGGCGTCGGTCTCGGCGGGGGACGACCCGGAGCGCGGCGCGACGATACGCCTCGCGGCGAAGAACGCCGGGAAGTCGAGCCGCGGAGCGTGGGCGCGCGCGGAGCGCACTTACCCGTTCCCGTACATGGACCTCGGCGACGGCAATTCCGCGTTCGGGATGTGGGTGAAGGGCGACGGCTCCGGCGCGATCCTCAACTTCCAGCTGAGAATGGCGCACGAGTACCACGGCGCGATCTGCGAGCACTACGTGAAGCTCGACTTCACCGGCTGGCGCTACGTGACGCTTCTTGCGCGCGAGCGGGACGCCGACGCCTTTGCGGGCCTCGAATGGCCGTATGGCGGATACTACGCGATCTTCCGCAATCCGTACAACGCACGCCACGTCGCATCCGTGTCGCTTTGGCTGAACGAGGTGCCGGCGGGCGGCGGGGCGTCCGTGGAGGTGGCGGCGGTGCGCGCTCTCCCGATGACGAGGCCCGAGCTCTCCAACGCCGTAGTCACGGTGAACGGGCGCGAGCTGCGGGTGCCGTTCAAGATGGCCGCGGGCGACTACGCGGAGCTGGAGGACGGCGCATGGACGCGCTATGCGCAGAACGGCGAGACCCTCGAGCGCGCCGCCGCGGAGGACGTGGCGCTGGCGGCCGGCGGGAACAGCGTGACGTTCTCCGGCGAGGCGGCGGGCGGCCCCGCGCGCGCGGAGGTGACGTTCCTCGCCCGCGGCGAGGCGTTCCCGGCGTTCGCGCCGCTCACGCCGGCCCAGCGCAAGGCGCTCTCCTACGAGGCGATGCTGCCGTTCCGCCACGCGCCGGCGAAGGGGCTTTCCGCCACGCCGAGGATCGCGGTGCGCCCGGGCGAGTGCGCCGCCCTGGAGCTGGTGGTGCATGGGCCTGTCGAGAACCCGACGCTCGACTTCCCCGGGAAGGGGCGGTTCACGTTCCCGGTGGCGCTGAAGGCGGGCGAGAGGCTCGTCTGCCGCGACGGGCGCGCGTGGAAGGCCGTCAACAACGAGAGGAAGGTGCTGGCGGAGGGGACGCTGACCGCACCGCTGCCGCGCCTCGCGGAGGGGACGGACTGGACGTTCTCGTCGTCTGCGCCCGCCGCGGCGAACGC
>CAMOHV010000236.1 GCA_946615275.1 uncultured Verrucomicrobiota bacterium
TTTCGAGGAACGCCACGCGCGGGATATCCACGGCGGACGTGATCGCGCATCTAGGGGTCTCGAGGCGCCTGGCAGACCTGAGGTTCCGCGAGTTCTCCGGAAAGACCGTGCACGAGGCGATCGTCGAAGCCCGGCTTGAGGAGCTGAAGCGGCGCCTCAGGGAGACGGAGATCAGCATCGCCAGCCTCACGGCGGCGTGCGGATTCGAATCCGAGAACTACGCGAAGAACCTGTTCAAGGCGCGGTTCGGGATGTCGATGTCTGCCTACCGCGCGGGCAGTTCTCCCTACCAGCCCTCCAGAGCGGAAATCTCATGAGGCCTGGCCATGATGGGGCCGCCAGGGCAGACCCCCCCTGGCCGCAGCCGAATCGCCCCTGGTGTAGTAGATGACAAAAAACTTTTCCAGTCCACGCGGCACCTGGTTTATGGTGCAATGTGGGCATGAAAAAGAGGCTGGCGCTTGAGTTGAACGAGAACGACAGACGGACGCTGGAGGCGGTTGGTTTACACCGCAGGAAGGAAACCAGGAACCAGAAACTAGCCACTAACAACTGGGAGCGCGGCGGCGAGTAGCTCGGCGATGTGGTTCACCTTGATGGCGAGCCCCTCGCGGTCCACGCCGCCCTTGAGCTGCATCGCGCAGCCAGGACAGTCCAGCACGAGGCGCTTCGCCCCGCTCGCCGCGACGTTCGCGAGCTTCTTGCGCATCAGCTCCGCCGATATCTCCGGGAACTTGGCAGAGAACGTTCCGCCGAAACCGCAGCAGCTCTCCTCCTCAGCCGACGGCGCGTAGTCCGCCGCCCGCCGTATGAGAGCCCTCGGAGCCTCCCTCACCCCCAGCTCGCGGCAGAGGTGGCAGCTAGCGTGGTACGCCACCTTCTCCTTCGACGGCACGAGCGGCAGAGCCTCCGGCGGCAGGTTCGCGTGCACGAACGAGCTGAAGTCCTGAACCTTCGCCGAGAACGCCTCGGCCTCCTCGCCGAGCATCCTGCGATAGCCGTGCTTCAGATGCGACGCGCAGCTTGCGCAGAGCGTCACGATGGCGTCGCAGTCCCCCGCGAACGCCTCGATGTTCTGGCGGGCCACTCCCTTGGCGGTCTCCGCCTCGCCAAGCATCGCGAGAGGCAGCCCGCAGCACGTCTGGCCCTCTGGGAAAACGATCTCCACGCCGGCGGCGGAAAGCACCTTCACCGCCGCGACAAGATGCTCGGGGTAGGCGAAGTCCTGCGCGCACCCCGCGAACAGCGCCACCTTGGGCTTGGCGGATTGCGAATTGAGAATTGGAGATTGAGAATTCGATGCGACGTCGGGCCACATTTCGCGGAACGCCTTCGGCGCGAGCGCGGGCAGGGACTTGAACCCGTGCTTTCCGAAGAGAGCCATGGGGAGGTGCCGCACGAAGCCGTCCCTGCCCGCCACGGGCCTCTGCGAGAAGCGCATGAACTTGAGGAGCGAGTGGAACACCTTTCTGTTCTTCATCGCGAGCGAGGCGAGGCGGGCGGGGAGCGGCGCACCGTCCTCCCTCGCGAACCGCGCGCGGATCTCCTGTATGAGCGCGGGGAGGTCGATGCCGCCCGAGCACACCTCCTTGCAGGATCCACAGCCCACGCAGTTCTGGCAGAGCTGCTTCGCGATTGCACGGTCGTGGAAGAGGTACGTTAGCACAAGGCCGATGGCGCCGATGTACACATGGCCCATGCGGTGCCCGCCGACAAGCCTGAACACGGGGCACACGTTCGCGCAGGCACCGCAGCGCACACAGCGGAACACCTGCGAGAAGACGGGATCGTTCGCGATTCGTGAGCGTCCGTTGTCGAGGAACACCACGTGGAGCTTCTTGCGTCCGGTGGGGCTCTTCGCGCATGGGCCCGCGCCGGAGATGAAGGTGGTGTAGGCGGTGAGGCGCTGGGAGGTGGCGTTGCGCGGCAGGACGCGGAGCGCGAGGAGCGCGTCGTCGAGCGTGGGCACGAGCTTGTCCAGGCCGGCGAGCGCCACGTGGACGGGCGGAAGCGTGTTCACGAGGCGTCCGTTGCCCTCGTTGGTGACGATGGCGAGGCATCCCGTCTCCGCAATGCAGAAGTTGGCGCCGGAGATGCCCATGTCCGCCTCGAAGAACTTCGGGCGCAGCTCGCGGCGGGCCACCTTCACGAGGCGCTGCACGTCCTCGTGGTCCTGCTTCTCGCCGGTGGCCTTCTCGAACTCGTCGGCCACCTGTCCGCGCGAGAGGTGTATGGCGGGCATCACCATGTGCGACGGCCCCTCGTGGCGGAGCTGTATGATCCATTCGCCGAGATCCGTCTCGCAGACCTGCAGGCCCTGCTTCTCGAGGTGGGCGTTGAGGCCGATCTCCTCGGCCGTCATCGACTTGGACTTCACGATGCGCTTCACGCCGTTCTCGGCGGCGATCCGCGCGATGATGGCGCAGGCCTCGGCCGCGTCGGCGGCGCGGTGGACGATCACGCCGCGGGACTCGGCCTCGCGCCTGAAGCGCTCGTAGAGGGACTCCATGTCGCGCGCGGCCGCGTCCTTCATGTCGGCGATGCGGCGGATGAGCTCCTCCCCTTCAATCTCGGAGAACGCGCGGTCGCGGCTCTCGCGGTACTCCACGGCGAACTTGTCGAGGGTGCGGCGGAGGAAGGAATCCTCGAGCGCGGCGGCGATCTCCCGATGGTATGCGCGCGATGTGCGCGGTTTATTTTGCGTTTTCTGCATATTATCTCCGATCGTCGAACACCACGTCCCTGAATACCACATTGCGTGTGTCGTTCGTCACCAGCGTCCCGCCGGGGCCGTCGAGAAGGAAGTACTCCCAGTCGCCGGGCGGCATCCCGGGCGCGGGGAGGAACGTGAAGCGGCTCCTCTCCACCACGATGTCGTGGACGTCGGCGAGACCGTTGCCCCTGATGACGAGCGGCAGGCGGCATGTGCCGGAGAGGTTCGTGAAGCGTATGTCGTGGAGCGCGCGGTCGAAGCGGTTCGTCTTCACGAAGAAGAAGTCGGGGACAAGGAAGATGAAGTTGTCGCATGTGGCGGAGATGTCCTCGAAGACGACGTTCGAGATGTCCACGCCGCGCCCGGCGTCCGAGTAGCGGGGATTCACGTGGATCGCCCCGCGCGTGTTATCCATCTTTAGGTTTGAGACGCGCACGTCGCGGATCGTCCCGCCGCCCACGCCCACGCGCACGCCGTTGGCGTATTCGCTTCGCACGCGGCAGTTTCGCACAATGACGCGCTCGCAGGCCTTGGTCTTGTCCGTGAGCCGCGAAGGCGAGCCGCGTATCGCAATCGCGTCGTCTCCGGTGTCCACCACGCAGTCCTCCACCAGTACGTCGCGGCAGGAGTCGACGTCTATCCCGTCGTCCCCCGCGATCATTGGGTCGGTGCGCACGTCCAGGCGGCGGGCCGTCACGTTGTCGCACCCGTGGAAGAAGCAGCTCCAGAACGTCGCGTTCACCAGGCGGGAGTCCTCCACCGCAACGCCGTCGCACTCGCAGAAGAACATCATCTGCGCCGGAAGCCACTTGGGCCACGTCTTCGTCGGCCTTCCGCGCATGGAGCGGTGGTGAATCGTCATGCCCCTGTGGAAGTGCGGAGAGTTGCCGTCGATCGTGCCGCCGCGCACGAACACGTTCGTGCAGCCTACCGCCACGATGAGGTGGGCGGCGAGCTTGTTCTCGCCGCTGCCGTTCTGCGGACAGAAGTCCGGACGGTTGTAGCGCGCGGGGTCGGGGATGGCGCGGATCGTGGCGCCGTCGTCTAGGCGCAGGCCGCCCCCGCTCCGCAGGTACAGCGTTCCGCACGAATACACGCCCGGCGGAAGGTACACCTCGCCGCCCTTGTCGATGGCGGACTGCACGGCGGCTGTGTCGTCCGCCGCGCCATCGCCCTTTGCGCCGAAGTCCCGCACGTTCCACGTGGCCTGTGCCGCGCCGAACCACAGCGCCGCCGCAACAAACATTATGGCTGGCATCTTCATCGTCTTACCTCAATTTCCCATTCTCAATTCTCCATTCTCAATTTCCCATTCTCAATTCCCAAGAAGCACCTGCACCCAGCGGTGCGGAGCGCCAA
>CAMOHV010000237.1 GCA_946615275.1 uncultured Verrucomicrobiota bacterium
TCCCGCCGCCGAGGCCGAGCGGGCTGTGGCACCAGAAGGCGCGGAACTCGGCGTTCGTCGCGGGCGGTATGGACTCGGCCCATGCGACATCCTCACGCGCCTTCCTCGCGGCGGCCGCGAATGCGGCCTCCATCACCGCGCGCTTCTCGGGCAGCATGTCGACGACGATCGCCTTCATGAGCGCGCTGGACTCGTTCTTCGATCCGCCTAGCCACACATGGCCCATATAGACGCCGCGCGGACTGCGCACCAGGGCGGGCAGCTCCGTCGGACTGCCCGGATCGCCCCACCACGCCACCACCTCCGCGCCGGGAAGCGGCTTGACCTTCATCGTGGCCCAGGATCCCTGCGGCGCGAACTCTGGCTGTCCGGGAAGCCCCTTGCCATTCCGGACGAATCCGCCAAAGCGTCCGCCCGGCCCCGTGCTCTTCATGAATCCTCCGTTCGAAACCCCCACAAGATTGCAGATGCGCCTGGGGCAGTTGTAGGCGGCGAATATCTTACCGCCGCGCTCGGAGAAGCGCGCAAGGGCGTCCGCCACGTCCACGGGAACGTTGGGGTTGTACGGGAGCATAACGGCCTTCACGCCCTCGAGCGTCTTGTCGTCGAAGTCGAGGTCGGATATCACGTCGCACTCCAGGCCGACGCTCCGCAGCGTTGCCGCGAGCCGCGCGGCGAACTCGGTGCAGCTCTTGCGCTCCGACGGGTTGCGGGCGATGCAGCTCTGGGCCTGGACGACCAGCACGTCCGAGCTGTTCGTGACCACCGCGATGTTCGCAACCATGAACGCCGCGTCGTTCGTGCCGCCGCGCCAGCCGCTCACGCGCACCGTGTCCACGTCGCGCCAGCCGCCGGGAGTACCCTCCACGGACACATCCGCCTTGTCCACCAGAACGCGCTTCGTCTCGCCCTCGTCGCCGGGCACGAACCGCGAGGAATACCATCCATTGCCGCTGTGGAAATAGCACACGAACCCGCTGAACTCGCCCATGTTGGAGGCGGTCAGGTCGAAGGTGATGCCGCGCGCGCGGCTGAGGTCTTGGCGGAACTTGATGTCCACCGACGCCCTGTCCGCCGGAGTCGTCCCCGAGAACCGGCCTCTCGCCGCGTACACTCCCTTCGGCGCCTCCTTCGCCGGCAGGCGGACGAGACGCCAGCCGGGCGGCGCCTTGAACGAGTCCGTCCGTCTGCCGCCCTTCTTCCTCCAGCCGTACACGATCTCGCCGTCCGGCACGGGGAACGTCGCCTCGCACGATTCGAGCAGCACGTCCGTAGGGCGCACCTCCACGGTCTTCGCGCGCGCGTCGATCCTCTCGACGCCCAGGACACCCTTAGCGTAGAACACGGCCGCGTGGCTCGCGAAGCCGTGGTTGCAGCTCGCCTG
The DNA here is from genome assembly GCA_946615275.1 of uncultured Verrucomicrobiota bacterium. Next base: position 1,385 of record CAMOHV010000237.1, read on the forward strand.
GGTCCCGTCGTGCTCCCAGAGCGTGCCGGTGCGCTCGGCCATGTACGAGAAGTAGCCCTTCGTCTCGTCGAGGAGCTGGCGGTCCAGCCTTGCGCGGAAGAGGAGCTCAAGGCGCAGATAGTTTCCGATGAACGCGTTGGAGAAGTATATCTCGGGATGCTTCTTCGTCTCGCGGCGCTTCGGGCCGAAGTCGTCGAGGAGCGTGCGCCAGAGGCCGGGGTATAGCTGCGGCGTGGCCGTTCCGAACATGAACGCGTAGTACTGGCAGGTCTCGGTGCACTTTCCGGAGAGCCTGAGAGAGCCGTCGGGCTGGCGCACGGCGTTGTCGCAGAACCATCGGCCCGTCCAGGACTGGCGCCGCACCGTCTCGCGCACCTTCTTCGCCTCCGCCGCGAGCTCGGGCATTCCGTAGAGGCGGTCCATCGCGTCCAGCACCTCGGCCCACGTCATGTTAGAGGGGTAGTTCACGTCCTGCACGAGCTTGTTCGCCTCGCTCCATTCCACGAACACCCAGGCGGGGAGCTTCTCGAGGAGGCCGTCGGCGTTGCGGAATGTCTTGAGGTAGTCGATGAGCTTCACGAGGCGCGGCTTCAGGGCGTCCACCGTCGCGCGGTCGCCGCTGCGCGCGAGGTATTCGTCAAGCTCCAGGACAAGCCACATGGTCCAGTTGGGGATGAAGTTGTGGTTGGGGTGGTCGGCGGGATAGCACATCGGAAGAGCGCCGTCGGGGAGTTCCGGGAACGATCTTGGGAGGAGATAGTTCTGGAGGAAGAGCCGCTCGAGGTCCGTCCTGCCGGTGAAGAGGAGGCTGGAGCGCCCGGTGAAGAAGCTGTCGCAGAGCCAGCCGGCGCGCTCGCGGCTGGGGCAGTCCGTGAACACGTCCACGGCGTTCTGCGCGAAGGTCTCGCGCGCGGCGGCGAATATCTTGTCGATGGCGGGGTCGGACGACCTGAACGCCGCCTTCTTCGCGTCGGGGTTCTTGTAGCCGCGCACGTACAGGCCCGACGCCTCGAACTCGCCGTCCAGCGCGAACAGATGAAGATGGCGGAACGTGTACGGCTCGAACGCCTCAAGGCTGTGCTCGCCGGGCTTTAGGTCCCACGTGACGCAGTTCACCACGCCATATCTGAGGGGATTCACCTTGCCGCCCGTTAGTATCTCGTCGAACGCGATCCACAGCCTTCCGGGCCTCTTGCACACCACCTTCATCCCCGGGAAGCCGGTCTCGTTGAAGCCTACGTCGAAGACGAAGCCCCTCCCGTCGCCCACGACGAACGGGCCCTCCGCCGCGGACTGCGCCCGCGGCGCCACGTCGAGGCTCTGCAGCTCGCGCCAGAGGTTGGACTCAAGGTCCTTCGCCGGATAGCACTTGAACGTCGCCTCGGGCCTGTCCACGTAGCGAGTGGAATGGTATTTGAAGTCGGCATTTCTTCGCACGGTGGTGGCGGACGCGGACTTTGAGAGCTTAGTCACCGGGAAGTCCGGCAGCGGCGCTATGCGCTCCACCAGCTCCGCCGCCGGACGCTCCGCGAGCGGCAGCTCCGCCCCCTTCCGGCCCTCCTCCATCCTGTACGCCTCCGTGAAGCCGCGCTGGTAGCTGTAGCGCGCGCACTTCCGGATGCGCGGCGTCTCGAAGGCCCTGAAGGCGCCGCCGTTCGCCCCGGTCGCCGCCACCACGCGCCCTCCAGCCACGACCTCCGCCTGCAGGAACCCCGGCCATTCGGGGATGTAGTAGTTGTTGCAGTTGTACGCCGAAGCCTCGATCACGAGCTCGTTTCTACCTGCCTTCGCCGCGAGCGGCCATTCGTCGACGCGGAAGAACCCCTTCGCGGCCCTCGCGGGGCCATACCCCGCGAATTCGCCGTTGAGCCTGATGCGGTACACAGACGATCCCGCGACGCGCAGGACCGCCCTCTCGCCGCCCTGCGACTCGAACGGCGCCCTGAACTCGACGAACGAGTTCATCTCGCACTCGCGCCCCGCCGGCCACACCGGCTTCGCGGCCTGGAACGCCGGCGCCGCCCCCGCGGCCATGGCCGCCGCGCACGCCGCAATCATCACGACAAACAATCTCTTCATGTTTTCTCCTTTAGCATGCACATAACGGCCAGCGCGCGGCGGATTATTTGCACGGCACGCCCGGCGAGCGCGCCATGCAATGCTACTATATGCGCTGTTCGCCGTCCACGAACACCGCGCACACGTCGAACGTCTTCGTGTCCAGCACGGCGAGGTCGGCGATGTAACCCTTCTCCACCTTGCCGAGCTTCTTGCCGAGGCCAAGCTCGATCGCCTGGTTCCAGCTCGTCACGCGGATGAGGTCCTTAAGCGGCAACCCAGTGACATCGACGAGGTTCTTGAGGCCCTTGTTGAGCCAGAGCGTGCTGCCGGCGAGGTTGCCGCCCTCGACGAGGCGCGCCTCGCCGTTCTTGAGGGCCACCTTGAGCCCGCCCATCTCGAACTCGTATCCGTCGGGCATGTGCGAGCAGCGGAGCGAGTCGGTGATCATCTGTATAGACGACAGCGGACGCTTCCAGAAGACGAGGCGCAGCATGTCGTCGCAGAGGTGGATGCGGTCGCAGATCACCTCTGTCTGGAGGTCGTCCAGGAGGAATCCCGCGCCCACCATGCCGATCTCGCGGTGGTGGAGCTTCGTCATCTGGTTGCAGAAGTGCGTCATGTGCC
>CAMOHV010000238.1 GCA_946615275.1 uncultured Verrucomicrobiota bacterium
GCGAAGCGGATGATGTCGTCCCAGTCCTTGCTAAGGCAGTGGATCTGCGGCGACACGCCGGGCCACGGCCCGCCGAACTGCCCGTGGAAGAGATGTATGCCGGAGATGCCCGCGTGCGCCACGGCGTCGAGATCGGCCGCGAGGCCCTCCTTCGCCACGTTGCCGCCGATCAGGTGGAACCACGTCTCTGGATGGTGTTCACGCGCCGGCGCCAGGAAGGACGCACGGTCAAGCGCGCACGCCGCGCCACCCATGAGCGCGCACAAAAGAATCACTGTTGCCTTCATCTCTAGATGTCTTTTCTCCGTGCGGGCGCACTTCTGGGCACCCGCGAACAACCGATGCGCTAAATCGCCGTCACACGGCGGCAGCGCAAGAATCGTCTTTAAAGAGTCCACCAGCCACACCCCTCTGGTCTCATCGCCCAATATTTTACCATAATTGCCTTTGGACGTGAACCGCAAAGCGTTTGAGGGAATGAAAAACCGTCTTAAAATGCAAAACCAAGACTTCAAGCCTGTCATTGCATTGCTGCAGACAACCTGGAAACACATCATCGCCTGATCTCAAAACGACACGTCCCTGCAGAGGCTGTGGAGGCGGAGGCCGGAGAGATCGCGGCGCGCCGTGCCGTCACGCCCTGAGGCAGAGCGTGATCGTGCCTATCTCCCTGCCCGTCAACGGACGCGAGAGCGGAACTGCCACCATGCGCTCCTCGCCCTCTCCCGGCAGATCGTCGACATCGAGCACCCCCTGGGCAATGACCTTCGGGACGTCCTTCTCGCCGATCATCGCCGCGAGCGCGTCTATGGGCGAGGAGGCGATGTCGGCATATCCCACCATCGCCTTCTCCATGAAGTCCGCCCCCATCTTGAGCGCGTACTTGGCGGTGAGGCGCAGGAACCGCCGCACCTTCTGCACGCTGATCGGCTCCGTGATGGACACCGCGAGGCCGCAATGCCCGTCCACCTCCTCGCGGAACACCACGCGCTTCGCCCACGGCTCGCCAGTGAAGTCGCAGACGCCCTTCTTGAACACCATCTCCCGCGCGCCGGACTTCTTGGCGATGGCCGCCCTCGGCCATACCAGGTCTATCTGCCCGATGTTGCGGCTTTTGAGGAGCGCCTTTTCGGGCACGCCCTTGATCTCCGCCCTGACAAGCAGGAATTCTACGTTGACCTTCGTTCGTCTTGTTGCAGCCATTTTCTTGCTCCTTTCTCAATGGATGATTATGTTTGTTCCAGTTGGTAAAAACCCGGCGTAAAGACCTTCGGACCCCAGGACCGCCCGCGCGGTGCGGCCCCCCTTCATGCGGCGCGGTCTACCGGCCGAAGAGCCGGGAGGCGTCCGAGGCCATGTTGTCTCCGCCGGACGCCCCGAGCGCGCACCATGCCAGCGCAGCCGCTCCCGCGGCAAGGCACCACCTAGCATTCTCCACGTTCATGCCGTCTGCCTCCCGTTTCTCATGAAGGACCATCCCGCCAGAGCGAGCAGGACCGTGCCCACGAGATATGCCCCCGAAAGCGTCGCAAGCCCCGTCGACATCGAGTAGTTCGCCTTCGTCCAGCCCAGCACCGTGGGCGAAGAGCAGCCGAACAGGAAGGCTATCATCAGGTTGAACCCGGCCGCAGAGGCGTGGTAGCGCGGCTCGACCACGTCGAAGAAGGCCGCGAAGTTGTTGGAGTCGTACGCGCCGCGGAACACCCCGAATAGGAACATCGCGATGCAGCACGTGACGTAGCACGTCGTCTGGGACATGAGGACGATGAACGGCGCGCCCAGGAGGAGCCCTCCGCCGATGACCCAGAACCGGATCGACGGGCTGCGCTTCACAAGCCTGTCGCCCAGCCTGGAGCCTATGACGATTCCAAGCGCCGCACCCAGATAGTGCCACAGGACTGCGTTCAACCCGGCCGACGCCTTGCTCACGTGGAACGTCTCGGATAGGTAGTTGGGCATCCACGTCTTGAAGCCGACGTCCACATACACCTCCATTCCGAGCGCAAGCGCTATCAGCACCGCCGCCGGCTTCGCGAACATCGCCTTCAGCGCCGCGCCGATCGTTACACTACTCCCGGCCGCGCCGCCGGCGGGCTTTGTGTCGCGCAGCGTGAACGCCAGCACCACAGCCCACAGGAGGCCCAGGACGCCAAGCGTCTTGAACGGCAGGCGCCACTGGTCCGCCCCAAGCCCCGCGAACCATCCGGCGAGCCAGCTGCATCCGATCACCCCAACGTACATGCCCAGCTGGAGGATCGAAAGCGCAGTGGCCTTGGAGTCTGCGTGCAGCTGCGAGATGAGCGAGGTGGAGGACGGATAGTAGAACGGCTGCCCGAATCCGTTCACGAGCCCGTATGTGACGACCAGGGCGCCGATGCACGTCACGAAGCCCGAGGTGAGTATCCCCGCGCTGAAGATCGCGACGCCTATCGCCACCATCCACTTGCGGCTGAAGAGGTCCGCCGCGAAGCCGGCGAACGGGATGCTCAGCCCGTACATGAGCGTGAAGACCGTGCTCACGAGCCCGAGCTGCACGTCCGTCGCGCCGACCGACGCCTGGATCGAGCCGAGCAGCGGCCCGTAGATCTGCCTCGTGCCCTGCTGCAGGAAGAACGCCACCCACAACAGGAAGAGCGCGATCCATTTGTAGTCAAGTTTCTTCTTTACCGCTGGATTGTCGTTCATGGCGATGGAGATTTTATCAAATCCTCTGCGCTTCTGCAAGGTGACCTACCCGCCCATAAGCCCGGCTACTCTTTGCACTGACATGCGTTATGCAGTTTGGTATAATATATTGCGATGCAGACAATTAGGATACTTTAGATGGAGATGGCAATTTCCTGGAAATGGCCAATGTAAAATATCAAGGAGAGAAGAGAATGAAAGCAGAGCACATCACCAGACGCGACTTCCTCGCGGCAGGCGCGGCCACCGCCGCCGCCGGCCTCGCCCGCCGATCCTTCGCGGCGCATGCCCCCGGCAAGATCTGGGGCGGGCTTTTCCACATGGGAACGAACATGTGGAGCGACCAGCCCGTCGACTCCTGGGGGCCGCTCAAGGGCGAAGACCTGCAGCTCATCTGCAGGGCCGACCGCCTTCGCTTCGACGAGGGCGTGTGGCGGCGCCTCACCGCACACATGGCAAAGTCCGGCATGAACCTCGTCCTCATCGACCTCGGCGAGGCCATCCGCTACGCCAGCCACCCGGAGCTGGCAGTGGAGGGCTCCTGGGCGATCGACCGCTTCCGCGGCGAGCTCGCGCGCCTGCGCGGCATGGGCCTCGAGCCGATCCCCAAGCTCAACTTCTCCACCGCGCATGACACCTGGCTCAAGGACTACGAGCGCCAGGTCTCCACGCCGGAATACTACCGCGTGTGCGGCGACATAATCCGCGAAGTCGCGGACATCTTCGACAGGCCCCGCTTCTTCCACATCGGCTACGACGAGGAGACGGCTGAGCACCAGCGGAAATACGCCTACTCCGTGGTGCGCCAGGGCGAGCTGTGGTGGCACGACTTCCTCTTCTTTGTGAAAACCGTCGAATCGGCCGGCGTCCGCCCTTGGATATGGAGCGACTTCTACTGGCACCATCCGCAGGAATTCCTCTCGCGCATGCCCAAGAGCGTCGTCCAGAGCAACTGGTACTACGGCGCGGAATTCGGCCTCGGCGCGGAGAACAGGCAGCGCAGCCGCGTGCAGGCCTACATCGACCTCGACAAGGCCGGCTTAGACCAGATCCCAACGGGCTCCAACTGGTCGAATGACGTGAACTTCGGCCGGACGGTGGAATTCTGCGAGGCGCATCTCTCCAAGGAGCGCCTCCTCGGCTACCTGACAGCGCCCTGGGTGTTCACGCTCCCGAAGTTCGAGGCGCAGAACATGCGCGCCATAGACCAGCTCGCCGCCGCGCGCAAGGCCGCCGGCGACAGGTCCTGACCGTTCACTTCCAGTTGATGTAGCCGCTGACGGGGGCGAGGTAGGCGGCATTGTCCGTGGCTGGGCGGTAGCGCGTGCCGTCGTACCAGTCGGTGAAGCCGTTCTCGGCGCGGTAGTACTCGCC
>CAMOHV010000239.1 GCA_946615275.1 uncultured Verrucomicrobiota bacterium
GTTGAAAGGCTTTCAACCTTTCAACTAGGCAAGGTCACCTCTCGATGGTGTAGGTGCCGGCGGGGTATTCCTTCGTCTCGCCGCCGGGGATCTTGACGGTGGCCGATGTGTTGGCCGGGATGGTGAAGGTCCATGTGAGCTTGCCCCATGTCCCGACGCTCCAGGCGCTTTCGATGCGGCCGTAGGGCGAATCGAAGGAGGCCTTGACGTGGCCCATGCGCGAGTCGGGGATCGGCGCGAGGATGAAGTGCTTGAAGCCGGGGTTCGCCTTGTCCTCCTGGATGCCTGCCATCGTGCCGTACATCCAGGCGAGGACGGCGCCGTAGGCGTAGTGGTTGAAGCTGTTCATGCCGACGGGGCCGAAGCCGGTGTCCTTGCGGTAGGAGTTCCAGCGCTCCCAGATCGTCGTGGCGCCCTGGTCCACGGAGTAGAGCCAGCTGGGGTTCTTGTGCTGGAGGAGAAGCGTGTAGGCCACCTGCGGGGCGGCGGCCTGGTAGGAGAGCGTGTCCATCAGGATGGAGGTGCCGAGGAAGCCGGTCTGGAGGCAGTCGCCGTGGGCGCTGATGCTGTCGAGGAGCATCTTGCGCGTCTTGTCCGCGGCGGCGCCCTCCACGATCCCGAGGCGCAGTGCGAAGAGGCAGGCGGTCTGGAGGTCGCGGAAGCACTTGAGGACGAGGCCGTCCTTCTCCACGAACTCGGAGCGGATGTAGGCGAGGGCGCGGCCGGACATCGCGCGGAATTCGGCCGCCTCGCCGGGCTTCCCGAGGGCGTCCGCCATCACGGCCATGCGCCGCGCGTCCCACAGCCAGTAGGAGCAGCCGAGGTACTGCCAGTACTTGAGGGCGTCGGGCCTGACGCGGCGCTTGCCGTCGGGGCCCTTCTCGTACGCGCCGCCGCCGCAGGATTCCAGCTTCTCGTACGAGAGCCAGTCGGCCCACTGGTGGCCGACGGCGTCGGGCGCCTTGAACTTCGTCTCCTCCATGAGCTTCAGGTAGCGCTTCATGGACTCCCAGTTCTCCTCGAGGATGCGCGCGTCGCCGAACTGGCGCCAGATGGTGTAGGGCACGATTACGCCCGCGTCCGCCCAGCCGAGCTGAAGGCTGCGCTCCGCGCCGTACTGGGCGAGCGGGGCCACACCCGTGAAGGAGCCGTCGGGGCGCTGGGTGTCGCGCATGTCGCGCATCCACTTGATGAAGAAGGCGTACACGTCGGCGTTGTACGTGGCGGCCTCGCAGAACACCTGCGTGTCGGCCGTCCAGCCGAGGCGTTCGTTGCGCTGGGGACAGTCGGTGGGGACGGAGAGGTAGTTGGAGTACTGGCCCCACTTCACGTTGGAGATTAGCTGGTTGACGTCCGCGACGCCGGTCTCGAGCGAGCCGACCTCGTTCTCGGCGAGGATGGACGTGACGGGCACGGAGGAGAGCTTCTTGATCTTCACGTCGTCCGTCGCCGTGATCGAGACGTACCTGTATCCGAAGAACGTGAACTGCGGGCGGTAGTATTCGTCGCCGCTGCCGGCGAACGTGTACTCCGCCGTCGCGCCGGTCTTCCAGAGCGCGCGGAGGTTCTGGCGGTACACCGAGCCCTCGGGGCCGTCGTTGCCGCGGCTCTTGAGGCCCTCGCGGTCGTTGAGCATCTCGGCGGGGAGGATGGTGAGGACGGTGCCGGCCTTCGCCGCGGCCTTGACGCACGGCACGGCGGCGGCGTTCTGGCCGAAGTCGACCACAAGCGTCTCGCCCTTCGAGATCGCGAGCTCGCCCTCCGGCCCGAGCTCGCGCACGATCTTCACCTTGCCGAAGCGGTCGTCCTTGGCGCCTTCCACGCCCTTCCACACATACGCCCTCTTCGGGAGGAGCTTGAGGTCGTCGCGCTCGACCACCGTGGCGCCGGGGACGGGCAGCAGCTCGCCCTTGAACTCGTCGCTGCCGACGGCGGCCTTGAACGCGTCGCCGGGGCCGTCGACCATCCACTTGAGGTCGGCGCGCGCGTCGTACCACTCGCCGTCGAAGATCGCGGCGCGCTTCACGGGCCCGGCCACGGCGGACTTCCACGTGAGGTCCGTCGGCACGCGCGTCTCGCTCCCGTCCTCGTGGCGGAGCACCAGCACGGCGCGGAACGCCGACGTCTCGCCGAGGTACTTCACGATCTGGTCGCGCCACCAGCCGGACGACACCATGGCGGAGAACACGTTTTTGTCGCCCGCCCCCGTCTTCACGAGGTGCGTCACGTCGTATGTGTAGGAATACTTCGTCTTGAGGCAGTGCGTGAAGCCGGGCTTAAGCGCGTCGCGCACGATCTTCCCGCAGGGCAGCTTGCGAGAGACGGGCTTGCCGTTGACGTAAGCCTCGAAGACGCCCAGTCCGGCGACGGACCACCAGGCCGCCTTCACCTTCTTGCCGTTGGGGACGCACTTGGCGAAGCAGGACGTGCCGGGCGCGGCCTCCTGGCGCTTCTTGTCGTCGGCGCTGGCCTTCGGCCCGTTGGGGACGGCGATCCAGAGAGAGCCCTTCCAGTCGTCGGGGGCGAGAGCGGTGTCGAAGCAGCTCTTCGCAGGCTCGCTCCATACGCCCTTGTCGTTCCTGGTCTGCACCTCCCAGAAATACCTGGCGGACGGCTTGAGCGCCGGGCCCTTGTACGGCACTGCGCCGCTGAGCGGGCACTCCACCTCTCCGGAGTCCCACACCGCCGCCCCCGCCGCGTCGCGCACAACGATGCGGTAGGCGCTCTGCGCGGCGCCCTTCCTGCCCGACTCCATCTTCCACGAGAACGTGGGATCCACCACGTTCGCCGGGTGGACGAGCCTGTTCACACGGAGCCCATGCACCCCGTCTGCGGCGGCGTTGAGGCATATCCCCGCCACCAGGGCGGAAATGGCGACAATCGTTCTTTTCATCTTATGTCATCCTTGCTGTTTGCTGTGCTTTAAGATTATACCGCAACTAGGGCGGTGATTTCAAGAGCGAAATATGCTATAATTACGCCCATGCCAAAGCTGCTGAGAGAGTTCTTCGCCCCCCGCATCTCCCGCGCGTTCCTCGTGCGGGCGGCGATCCTCGCCGCCACGACTTTCGCGGTGGGTCGCTGGGCCATACGCCCCATGGTCGTTCAGGGCGCCAGCATGGAGCCCACATACTCCAGCCGCGGCTTCAACTTCGGCAACCTCCTCGCATACCGTAGCCACCTCCCGCGGCGCGGCGACGTGGTGCTTCTCCGCTACGGCGGGGAGCGCTGGTATCTTCTAAAGCGCGTCCTGGCCTTCGCCGGCGAGACAGTGGAGTTCATAAACGGCGTATGCCTCGTGGACGGGCAGGCCCTCGACGAGCCGTACGTCAAGCTCAACGCCGGCTGGACCGTCCCGCCGCGCAAGGTAGCCCCCAACCACGTCTATGTGATGGGGGACAACCGCTCCGTTCCGTTCGAGGCGCACGTCGGCGGCGAGATCGCCGTCTCGCGCATCGCAGGGAGGCCGCTCTGGTGAACTTGAAACTCCTCATACTCGCCGCGCTCGTCGCGCTGGCCGCCTGGTGGCTGCTCTCGCCCTCCGAGGAGCGCCGCGTCCGCTGCGTTTTCGACCGCGCATCGGAGCTGATCGCGAAAGACGGCGGCGAGCCGATATTCGTCGCCGCCGCCAAGGCACGCGGTCTCGCCGAGCTAGTCGCGCCGAACGCCCAGCTGGACATCCCCGAACGGGACCTCAGCATCTCGGTCGGAGGCGGGGACGTCGCCCGCCAGATCGCGCTCGCCCGTTCCCAGCCTCAGTTCATACGCGTGTCGTTCGAGGACATCTCCGTGGCATTCTCAGACGACGACACAGCCCTCGTCACCGCCGACGTCCTGTTCAAGGGCACCTCCGAGCTCTACGGCTTCTCCGGGCGCGACACGCGCGAACTTGACGCCACAATGCGCCGCAGCGCATCGGGCGACTGGCTCTTCGCCTCGATCCGGCTGAAGCCCGTCATCGAGAAGTGAAGCGCCCTTTCGCGCATCACTTCCAGTCGTATTCGCGGAGGATCCCGCCGAAGCGCCAGCGGACAGG
>CAMOHV010000240.1 GCA_946615275.1 uncultured Verrucomicrobiota bacterium
ATTCTCAATTCTCAATTCTCCATTCTCAATTTGAGGCATTTCTCCATTCTCAATTCCCCTGTCCTTGCTGACGGCGTATTGGATGGAAGTGCCGACGAACATGCAGAGAAATGTCAAGACAAGGATCGGTTGGCGTAGGAGATCCCTGATCTTGGAGAATGCGTTGATTCCGCGCTCGCGCAGAAAACATCCTGCTGCAACACACAAAAAGACTGCGGCCAGAAGTTGAATGATCCAGACAGCAAACATGCGTTCATTGTTTTGCTACAATTCCCGTTCTCGTCTCCATTCCGAAACTTGAGGCAGGCTATTTCTCTAGAATCATCTACTGAACGCCGGGTTCATCCAGTTGCCCTGGTTGTGGAAGACGCGCGCGGGCTTGTCGCCGTCGGGGTCGGAGTCCACGATGAAGAGCGCGCTGTCGCGCGAGGCCACGATGTGGCGCGAGTCGGCCGCCCAGCTGGGATGCTCCCAGGAGCCGGGCGACGTGACCTCGCGCGCGGCGGCCTCGCCTCCGGAGACGGGGGCGACCACGATGATCGTCTGCCCGGCGCGCTTCGAGGCCCAGCAGAGCTTGCCGTCTAGCGACCAGTCGGGATTCGTGTTCTCGCTGCCCTTGGTGGTGAAGCGGGACTTCTTGCGCGTGGCGACGTCGATCACGTACACCTGCGGGTGGCGCGTCTCGTCGGAGACGTAGGCGATGCGGCGGCCGTCGGGGCTCCAGCAGGGCGACGCCTCGGCGGCGGCCTGCGTGGTGGTGAGGCGCTCGACGCGCTTCGTGGAGAGGTCGAGGACGTACAGCTCGGGGTTGCCCTGGTAGGAGAGGATGATCGCGCACTTCGCGCCGTCTGGCGAGATCGCGCCGCCGGTGGCGGTGCCCTTGAAGGGCGCGAGGGCGTTGCGGCGGCCGGTGTCGCTGTCGAGCCGGTAGACGTTGCCGAACTTCTGGAGGAAGCCGGTGTAGTAGATGTCGCGGTTGTTCGGAGCCCAGCGGGGGCCGACGGCGGCGCACTTGTCGCTCGTGAGCTGGCGGATGTCCTGTCCGTCCGGGAAGCATGTGTAGAGCTCGGCGTTGTCTGGGCCCTTGCGGTTCACGAAGGCGATGCGCGTGGTGGCGTAGCCCACGCCGCCGTCGGAGAACGACTTCACGATCGCGTCGGAGAACCTGCGCGCCGCCATGCGGGCGGACTTGTCGTCCGTGAACGGCGTCGTCGCCGTGACCTGCGTGCCGCGCCCGCGCGCGACCACGTTGACGCCCGGCGTGCCGCTCACCTTGATCGAGCCGTCGCGCCCCACCTGGAACCAGCCGGACAGCTCAAGGTTGCGCGCGAGCGTGCGCTGGTATGCGCCCGCGGGAAGGTCGAGCGACACGGTGATGCGCTCCGCGCCCGCCTTCTCCACTGTGGCCACGGGGCCTTTTGCCGCCGCAGGGGCGGCGCCGACCGACGCCGCGACGGCGGCGGCGAACGCTGTTGCGATGAAAAGTTTAGATGTCATTTTTTCTCCTTTTGGTGTGCCGTAAATTATAACCGAATCTTCGCTTGCGCGCAAGCCGTAGAAATGAGATAATTTATAGGCGTATGGAAAACCAGAAACCAGAGTTCTCGATGTCGGCATATCTCCTGCCGCACATAAACCCCGAGGGGATGAAGTTCGGGGCGATGGCCGCGGCCATCGCCGCGCTCGACCTCGTGGCCGCCGCGCTCCTCACCGGATACGCGCCGATCATGGCATCCCTGCTGGGTGCGCTCTTCCTGCCGCTCGCGCTGCTGGCGTACGGCACGTTCCTCTTCTTCCGCGACCCGGAGCGCTTCCCGCCCGTGGACGACCCGAAGGCCGTGCTATCGCCGGCCGACGGCAAGGTGAGCATGATCGTGCAGGTGCCGCTGCCGCCGGAGATCGCGCCGCCGCCCGCGGAGGGGACAGACGCCGCGCTCGAGCCGCTCTACACGCGCGTGAGCGTCTTCATGAGCGTCCTCAACGTCCACGTGAACCGGATGCCCACCGCCGCCACCATCGTGAAGAAGGAATACGTCCCCGGCGAGTTCCTCAACGCCTCGCTCGACAAGGCGCCGGAGGTTAACGAGCGCTGCTGCTACCTGATGGAGACGGTCGACGGCGCGAAGTACGGCGTCGTGCAGATCGCGGGCCTCGTCGCGAAGCGCATCGTCCCCTTCGTGGAGGAGGGCGCCACGCTCGCGCAGGCAGAGCGCTTCGGGCTCATACGCTTCGGCTCGCGGCTTGACGTGTATCTGCCGCCGGGCGTGAAGTGCGAAGTGCGCGTCGGGCAGATCATGGTTGCCGGCGAAACCGTCCTTGGACATCTTGCATGAGGAAGACCAGATGAAGAGATTCAGACTCCGCGGGCGCAAGCGCAGGAACCGCGCGCAGAACCCAGACCGCATCCCGCTGCGCGCGCTCGCGCCGAACGCGATCACGTCGCTCGCCGCGTGCGCCGGCATAACGTCCATCTGCTTCTCCTCCGAGGGGCGCTGGATCGCCGCCCTGCAGTCGCTCCTGCTCGCATGCATCTGCGACGGCATGGACGGGCGCGTGGCGCGCCTCCTCAAGGCCAGCTCGAAGCTCGGCGCGGAGCTCGACTCGCTCGCCGACTTCGTGAACTTCGGCGTAGCCCCCGCGATGTTCATGTTCTTCTGGCTCACCGGCGGCCCCGCCCACCTCGACGCCGACGGCATGCGCCTCGCCGCCCCGCTCGTGCGCGCCACCCTCGGCGCCGCGCTCTTCTACGCGATGTGCGACTGCTTCCGCCTCGCCCGCTTCAACACGATGCTCGAGCAGCCCACGCTCCCCTACTGGAAGAACTACTTCCTCGGCGTGCCCGCGCCGGGAGGATGCTGGATGGTCCTGTCGCCGGCGGTCCTCTCGCTCGCGCTCGACGCCAAGGGCTCCGCGCCCGCCCTCGCCGCGTTCCTCCAGAACCCATTCTTCGGCATGGCGATGCTCTTCCTCGTGGGCGCGCTCATGGCAAGCCGCCTCCCGACGATCTCCCTCAAGCACCTCCACATCTCGCGCGGCGCGATGCTGCCGGTGATGGCCGGCCTGATCCTGGCGGCGGCGCTCCTCGTGAGCAACTTCTGGCTCACGATCGGGCTCATGGGCTTCGGCTACATCCTCACCGTCCCGATCACCTGCGCCTTCTTCGCGAAGGCCCGCGCAAAGTATGAGCGCCTGCAGCCTGTGTCCGAGAAAGTGCAGGGCTAGGCCCGGCTTCTGCGGCGCGGGCGACGGACCGCGCATCTTCCGCTGGGGACCGCACTTCGGCGAGGAGCCGCCCATCTGCGGCCCCAAGGGCTCCGGGGCCGTGTTCTTCTCGCGCTGCACCATGAAGTGCCTCTACTGCCAGAACTCGCCCTGGAGCTGGAAAGGCGAAGGCGAGGACGTCTCCGTGGAGAGGCTTACGTCAATCCTGCGCGGACTCGCCGTGGACGACGGCTGCTCGAACTGGAACCTCGTCTCGCCCACGCCATACCTCCCCTTCATCCGCGCCGCCGCGAGACCGCTCGCCAGCGAAGGCGTGCGCCTGCCGTTCGTGTGGAACTCGTCCGGCTACGAATCCGCCGAGACCTTGGCCGAATACCGCGACCTCTGCGGCGTCGCGCTCTTCGACCTCCGCTACGCGGACGACGCCACGGCGCGCGCCGCGTCCTCGGCCCCGGGCTACGTCGCCGCGAGCCGCGCCGCCGTCAAGTGGGCGTGGGACAACCTCGGCCGGCTCGACTGCGAAGAGCCCGGACGCGCCACGCGCGGGCTCATCGTCCGCATCCTCGTCCTCCCCGGCCACGCCGACGAGGCGATAGCGAATCTCGCATGGCTCGCCGCCGAATGCTCCCCCACGGTGCATGTTTCAGTGATGAGCCAGTACACGCCCGCCTACAAGGCGCTCGGCACCCCGCCATTCGACCGCCCCGTCACGGAGGAGGAATACGAGTCGGTGGCCGAGGCCGCCGCCGACTTCGGATTCGAGAACGGCTGGCTCCAGGGATTCGAATCCCGCTCCGCCGACCTCGACCT
>CAMOHV010000241.1 GCA_946615275.1 uncultured Verrucomicrobiota bacterium
AGAGCCGCGCCGCCGGACAGGGGGCTCCAGCCAACAAACTGTCACCTCTTCTGCGACGACCTTTTGCACCAGCTGAAGATGCCGTTGCCCATGCCCATGTTCTTGTAAATCTTGTCATATACGGAGAGGTACGGCTCAAAGCACTCGATTGAATCTACTGTTCTGCGGGCGGCGATAAAAAGCCAAGATTGCTTCTTCGCGTCTGAAACACCGTCAAGCGCTAGCTGTTCGTAAAGCTTCTCCGCCGTCTCGCGCATGGCCTTTTCGCGAGCCGCAACCACTCTCTGCCCTAAAAGGCGATTGCTAGTAAAGATGCTACCGTCGTCCTCGTAATTCAGTTGGCCACTCTTGATAAGCTCAACCCACTCCTCGTTTATACGCGTCCCCTCGTCCCGAAGGTCGTCTAGCGCCTTTTCAAACACCGCAATCTGTTCCGCGTTCAGCTTCAACTCGTCAATTGCGTGTTCACGCACCTTTGCTAGAGATGCGCGATCCACCTCGGCCTCCTTTTCGAACTCGGCGGCCAACGCTTTCGGGTCGTTCCTGGACATGTCAAGATAGCGGGGAAAGGGATTGTCGCCCTTCGCCTCCTTCTCAGCATCCACGTCAGCCGCTTTCGGCGTTTCGACGGCATTCTCGGCCACAGCCGTTCCAATCCCCTCCTGGCGAGCAGGCTTGGGCTTTGTCGCCTTTGCCGGCGATGCCTTGGCCGGTTTTGCGCGAGCAGGAACGGATTCCTTCTTGACGGGCTTTTTCTTGACAACCTTCTTCTCGAAAGAAGTTTCGTCTGCCGGAACTGCCGTCGAGCCGCGCCCTCTCGAAACAAGGACGGCAAAACCGATTGCCGCGATTGCGATCAACGTGGCGGCAGTGATTATTGCCTGCTTCGTTTTTATTTGCGCCCACACCTTCACAATACACCAAGGCTCTTCTTGAGTTGCGATGGATAGCGGGCAATGCCAAGCGCCGTGCGCAGGGAAACGGCTCCACCGCGGACAAGTCGCTCAAGCGACTGGTCGAGCGTAATCATGCCGTAGTTCCCGCCTGTCTCAATCACCGAGTATATCTGCGCGCTGTGCCCGGTGGCGATGTGGTTCGCGCTTGCCATCGTGTTCACGAGAAGTTCACACGCCGGCACCCTTCCACCATCTTCTCGCGGCAGAAGGTGCTGGGCCAGAACACCGCGCAGAACGAGCGATAGCTGCCGCCTCACGCTATTCTGCTCGTCCGGCGGAAACACAGCCACAAGGCGTTCGATCGCCCCCACGCAGTCTCCCGCGTGAAGCGTGGTGAAGACGAGATGCCCGGTCTCCGCCGCTCGGAGCGCCGTGCGCATAGTCTCAAGTTCGCGCACTTCGCCTACAAGTATCACGTCCGGATCCTGGCGCAGCGCCTCCACGAGCGCCTCGTTGAATCCCTTGGCGTCTCTCCCGACCTCGCGCTGATGAACGACGCACCTGTCGGACTTGTGGATGTACTCGATGGGGTCTTCGATCGTTATGATGTGTCCGTCGCGTCTGTGGTTTATGATGTCTAGCATCGTGGCAAGCGTCGTGGACTTCCCGCTGCCAGTAGGCCCGGTCACGATGAAGAGCCCGTCCCGCTCTTCGCTGAATGCCTCGATCCGCTCTGGCACTCCCAGTTCCGCGAAAGGTCGAAAGCGCGAATCAAGCCGCCGCAGGGCGACCGCGCAAACATCGTTGGCGCGGTAAACGTTGAAGCGGTATCGCGCGCCCGACGGGCTCGTCACCGCGCCGTCGATGGACTTCTCCCGCATAAGGACCTCTCTGATGCGTTCCGTCCCCTCGCCGGGCGCAAGCGGAACGGACGTCCGCCCCAGCTCCATGGACACGGCCTCCACATCCGCCGCGTCAAATGCGCGTAGATCATCCCTCGGGACAAGAGAGCCCTTGATCCTGAAGCGCGGAGGAAGCCCCACTGCGAGATGCAGGTCGCTCGCGTTGACCTCCTCGCACATATTGAGCAGCGTTTCCAGGACCTTGCTAGTTGCCGCCATTTCCGACATCTCCTTTTTTCATCTTCATGTCCACAAACATTCTTTGCCTTATGCTGATCCCACGGCAGAACAAGCTACAAGTCGGCGCGACTCCCTGTCGCCCCTCCGCCTGACAGCGCCGGAGGTCAGAACTCCAGCGCGCCGTACATCTTAACGAGGAACTCGTCGAGCGTCATGCGCTCCTGCTGCATCGTGTCGCGGTCGCGCACGGTGAACTTTCCGTCCTTGGGGGACTCCGGGTCCACGGTGATGCACCACGGCGTGCCGGCCTCGTCCTGGCGGCGGTAGCGGCGGCCGATCTGCCCGCTCTCGTCCCAGAAGGTGTTCACCTTCTTGCGGAGCCTGCCGAAGACGTCCTTGGCCATGGCGTAGCTGGCCTCGTCCTTCTTGACGAGCGGGAACACGGCCACCTTCACGGGGGCGACCTTGGGGTTGAAGTGCAGCACCGTGCGCACGTCCTCCTTGCCCTTGTCGTCAACGAGCTTCTGCTCCTCGTACGCCTCGCAGAGGAGCGCGAGCATGAGGCGGTCGACGCCGGCGGAAGGCTCGATGACGTGCGGCACGTACTTGCCGTCGAAGAGGTTGAGGCAGAACTTGTGGGCGTCGTTGGCGTCCTTGCCGCGCGCGACCCAGTCCTTCTGCACCTTCTCGATGAAGGCGAGGCGGGCCACCTCGTCCATCTTCTTGGCGGCCTGCTTGAGGGGGTCGTCGAAGACCATCTGGCTCTCGCCGGAGAACTTCTGGTGCTGGGAGAGGTCGAAGTCGGAGCGGGCGGCGATGCCCTCGAGCTCCTGGCGGCCGAACGGGAAGTCGTACTCGATGTCCACGCACGCGCGGGCGTAGTGGGCGAGCTCGTCGGGCTTCTGCCAGTACTCCACGAAACGCTCGGGCGGGAGGCCCACGGCCGTGAGGAACTTCTTGCGCTGCTCCACCCAGTACTTGTGCCACACCTCCCAGCCCCAGTCGTCCTGGACCTCGCCGTCGAGGTCGGGGTTGTCGGCGAGCGTCACGACGTGCCCGTGGAGGATCTCGACCGCCTCGTCGGGGCGGATGAAGAACTCGAGCTCCATCTGCTCGAACTCGCGGCTGCGGAACGTGTAGTTGCGCGGCGTCACCTCGTTGCGGAAGCTCTTGCCCATCTGGGCGATGCCGAACGGCACCTGCTGGCGGGAGGTGGAGAGGACGTTCGTGAACTGCGCGAAGATGGCCTGGGCCGTCTCGGGGCGGAGGTAGGCGACGTTCGACGGGTCGTCGATCGGCCCCACAACCGTCTTGAACATGAGGTTGAACGGCTTGGGCTCGGTCATCTCGCCGCCGCAGTGCGGGCACGACAGGGCGTACGCCGGGTTGACGGCCGCCGCCTTCTTGCCGAGCTCCGCGCGTATGTCGTCGATCTGGTCGGCGCGCATGAGCTTCTTGCACTGCTTGCACATCGTCATGGGGTCGGCGAAGGTGTCCAGGTGGCCCGACGCCTTCCAGATCCTGGGGTGCATGATGATCGTGGCGTCGAGGCCGGCGACGTCGCTGCGTCCGCGCACGGTGAACTGCCACCACGCCTGCTTCACGTTCTGCTTCAGCTCGCATCCAAGGGGGCCGTAGTCCCAGAAGCCCGGCATTCCGCCGTAAATCTCGGACGAATGATAGATGAATCCGCGGCGCTTGCACAACGCGGCGAGCGGATCGAGGGACGACTTGTTTTCTTCTGCCATGTTCTTCCTTTCCTGCGGCAACGGCTGGCGCGCCGCCCCGCCTTTTGTTTTTGGCGAAGATTATACCAAAAACCGCGCGTCTATGGAAGCGCGAACGTTAGGCACTCAAATGCAGGTGTAGCCCGCCGCCCGCGCTTCGCAAGCGAATGTAAATGGGTACAAGTAGAGAACCCTTCAACTCCAGCGCCTTCAACTTTTCAACTCATAGGCAAGGCACTGGACTTCGCGGCGGGGGCGCCGCGGACGAACTCCCGCGCGCGCTGGAACACGGTGTACAGCGCCGGCACGA
>CAMOHV010000242.1 GCA_946615275.1 uncultured Verrucomicrobiota bacterium
TCCCGCATCGTAGTGAACTCCTTCGCGCCGATGTTGAACTCCGTATTGACCCGATCGTCCGGATACGTCATCGCGTTCCAGATCGCGTCGCAGAGGTCGGCGACGTCCATGAGCTGGTAGCGGTTGTTCCCGCTGCCGATCATCGGGAAGCCGTGGCCGGTGTAGGCCCAATCGTAGAATAGGGCGAACACTCCGAGTCGCTCCGGCCCGATGAAGCTTTTGGGGCGGATTATCGGGACGCAGAAGCCCTCCTCGCGCGCGGCGCGGCACACCTCCTCCGCCTCGATCTTGGCGTGCCCGTAGGGGCCAACGCCGATCAGCTCGTCCGTCTCGTAGATGGGATGGTGCTTCGGGACGCCGTAAACCGCCGTGGAGGATATCTGTATCAGACGCTTCACGCCCTTCGCGCGGCAGGCGGCGATGCAGTTCTTCGCGCCGTCCACCTCCGTGGTGCGGATGTCCTCTGGCGAATACAGCGGCAACGCGGCGGCGGTGTTCACAACGAGGTCGCAGCCGTCTACGCACTTATCCACGGCAGCAAGGTCGCGCACGTCGCCCTTCGTGAACTCGAGCCAGGGCTCGTCCTTCTCGGGGTAGTCGAAATCGGCTATGTCCAGGACACGGATCGTCTCCACGCCCTTCTCGCGGAGATGCCTAACGAGGTTTATGCCAAGGAACCCCGAACCGCCGGTTATCAGAACCTTCTTCATGTATTTCATTGTCCTATCTATGTTCCAGGAAACGCAATGTATTGTATCATATTTCAGGCGATCGCGCCAATGGCATTTTCCCTCATCCACCTCATAACCATGCCCTGCCTTAACGCTTGTCCACCTTTACCACGATGGAACGGGAGAAGTCCGGCAGGACGCTGCCCCTGGTGGCCTCGGTCCAGCGGTTCTCCCACGGCAGATAGCACTCGAACTTGCAGGCGAACGGGAGCTTCTCCCCGGAGACCGCCTTCGGCGCCTCGCCCCGCACAAGCTCACTCTCCCACGTGTTCAGCTTGTCGCGGCACCACATAAGCGTCGTGCGCTCTCCGCGAAGGCCCCATATCCGAAGGCGACGCGTCTCGGTGTGGAACGGGCGGAAATGCTCCGCCGCCGGGTCAACGCCCTTCACGGCCTCGGCGAATCGTCCGAAATGCCACCAGAGGTCGTTACCGTCGATGTACATGTGGTCCCAGTGCCAGGGCTGTCCGCATCCCGCCGACCCCGCGAAGAAAGGCGCGAATATCTCGTCGTGGAGCAGCATGCCCTGCCTGTCCTTGGGATAGAGCTTGCTTGGGCCGGCGTGGTTCATTTCAACGGCGCCTACCTCCGCGAGGATGGCGGGGACGTCCCCGCGCCTGTCGAGAAGCTCGCGCACGGCGTTCGCCGCAAGGATGTCCATAGGCCCGCGGCAGACGTCTATCGTCGTCCCCTGATCGAGGTAGCAGTGCATCTGCATGAAATCGTTGAGCGGTATCCTGCCGAGGTAGTCGTAGTAGTCGAACATCGACGGGCCGCCATAGCTGCCCAGGTTCTGCACCGTCATCTGGCGCGGGAACATCGCCCTTAGCTCCGCCAGCATGCGGTCGCTCCACGGCCCCACGTCGCCGCGCCACCCCCCGATGCAGTTGATCTCATTCCAGAGCTCCCAGCACACAACCGCCGGAGAGTCGCCCAGGCCAAGCTCCTTGAGCCGCCGCGCCTTCCCGAGATATATCTGCGCGCACCTCTCCGAATGGAGGAAGTCGTGCATGTTCTTAGCGTACGGCGCGAAGAGCGGACGGTTGAAGCTCGCGAGACGGTTCATGGACACCTTCCCCCCGCTCCCCTTTTTCCTTTCCTCAGGATGGACCGACCTGAAGCTTTCAAGCGTGAACTTGAGCTTGATGCCCAGCTCCTCGCACAATGCGACCGTCCTCTTGAGCGTCGCCTCCGCCACAGGGTCGTACTCCCCCGCCTTCTCCGGCATGATCTCGAAGAACGAGTGCCCCAGCCACAGGCGCGTGAAGTTGCCGCCGTTGGCGGCGAACTTCCTGATCCACCCTAAGAACCTCTCCTCGCATTCGGCGCGGGACTCCGCCGAACCTTCCACATACATGCGAGGGAAGCAGATGTTGCACCCCACGGGAACGAACGTCCTGCCCTTGGCGTCCGCGAAATAGCGCGAATCGACCTTGCTCAGACCCAGGTTCCGCGCCGAATCGAAGATGGACTTCGCGGGGGCGGCTTCAGCTACGCCACCACAGCAAACCATCGTCATCAGCGCCAGCGCGCCGATTCCCAACATATTGCTCAATCTTGACATTTCTTGTTCCTTTCAGCTTGACGAATCGCTTCTACTTCAGCCCGAATAGAGGCGTGATGCCGTTGGAATGACTATTCCGCCATGCATCCCTCAAAGAAGAAGAAGGAGTTGGGCCGCATTGTGAACTCGACGGATCCGTCGCCGTTCACGGGAAGGTTCCGCGCGGTGTGGATGAGTATCTCGTCCGTCTGATGGCAGCGCAGTTCCTTCACTGGGATCCCCCCGGCGAGGGATATCGACACCTTGACGCCCGCGGTCACGTTGTTGTCCTCGTTGTAGCGCGCCACGAGCGCGCCCCATCTGCCGTCCCGCCCCTTGGCGGCGCATGCATACACGTCGCCAAGCGTCGAGACGCATCCGACCTGCGTGCCCAGCCTCCGCATGTCGCGCCAGATTGCGAACGGGTAGTAGCCGCGCATCGGGAGCCCTGCCGGCACGGCGGAGAAGAGATTGTTCATCCCGGACGGGAGCCGCGCATCGTAGAAGAGCGATATGTCGACCGTTCCGTCGTTCTGCAGCGCGCAGAACACGGCGGCTATGAAGGCCGCGCCCTTGTGGTTCTGCGCCCCCTTCTCGACGACAAGGGAATACTCCATGTTCTTGCCGAAGTCCTTGACGTAGTTCCACTCGCCGAGAATCGACTCCGTCTTTGCATATCCATAGCGATCGAGCATCTTACGCTTGCCGCGTGCCAAATCCGCCAACCGTCGGGGACTCGTGGAGTAATGGTGCCAGGATGCGAAGTCGAGCGGGATGCCGTCGGCGGCGAGTTCCTTGAGTATCTCCTCGAACCAGTCGTCGGCGAATGCGAGGGCTGGCCCGCCGAACTTGAGGTGCGGGAAGCGCCCCTTGAGGTGCTTGAGCGACACCTTGAAGAGCTCCTTGAACTGGTCGCGCGAACCATACCAGAATGCGGCCCTGGCGGGATCATAGGAACTCTTGGATGTGCCAATGTCCGGCTCGTTCCAGATCTCCCAGTATTGGATGTCCCACTTGAATCCGCCGGCCCAGCCTTCCGTGTAGTGCGCGATGACGTGCTCGCATATCCGTGCCCACTTGGCGAAGTCCTTCGGAGGATAGATGGTGTAGTGCTTCGCCATGCGCGACTCATAGCAAGCGCCGAGGCGGTAGAACACCTTGGTCCCCGCCGCCTGGATGCGCTTCAGGAGCTCGTCAGTCATCGTGAAGTCGTAGGAAGCAGGATCGTTCTCGTCCGCGTCGAAATCGGGGAAGAGCCGGGGGATGTCCACGACGTATGGTGCGCCGTACATGTAGAGCAGGTTGAGATCATGCAACCGCGCGTAGGGGATCTCGGCCTCCTTCCAGAAGTCGAAGTTCTGGGTGCCCATCTTCATCGGTCCCCCGTTCACACCGTTCAGCGTCTTGATCGGCCTGATCTCTCGCGACAGGTCCACCACGACCTGCCCATCCACGCCACCGACCTGCGGCGGGATCGGGATGCCGGCGTAGGCGGCGTCGTTCGTCGCCGCCGGAGCATTCGCCAGCATCGCGAAAGCGAGAGTCGTCAGCAGTCTTTTCACGCTAATTCTCCGTCTAAAATCTGTTTGCAGGACATTATACCACAATCTCGCGGATCAGTGTTGCATCTATGCGAAATTACATTGATATGATATACTATGCGCAAGCGGCGCCCCAAAGAGACGGCGCGGACGAACAGGGAGGACACTCGACTTGAACAAACGCCTTGCAGGGACTG
>CAMOHV010000243.1 GCA_946615275.1 uncultured Verrucomicrobiota bacterium
CGTTCATCATGGACATGCTGATGTACACGAACGAAGGCGAGGTCCTCGGACCGGTCCAGAAACTCCTCGGCGGTGGATGAGGCCGGCGGACACATGGGCGCGGTATTGCGCTGGACTCGTCGAATGCGCATTAGAGATGCCGGCATTTCTGCCAGAGTGCGTCGAGGCGCTTGGGGCTTGCTGGCTCCGCCGTGCGCAGCTCCTGCGCGAAGAGCGAGATGCGGTATTCCTCCACGAGCCAGCGGTAGGCGTCTAGCGACGCCAGGTCGAGCTTCGCGCGGTCCGGCCCTGTGGCGGCGGCGCGGTAGCGCTCCCAGTGTGGCGCGAAGCGCGCCTCCTTCGAGAGATCGGACGACGGGCTGTTGCGCGCCCGTTCGAGCCGCACCGCCATGCCCTTGAGATATCTGGCGTAATGCCTCAGGCGCGCGAGCGGCACTGTGGACGGAAAGCCAGGGAACACGAGCCACGCGAGCTGCGTGCGCATCGACTCCTCTGTCTCGGCGGGAATGCGCGATGCGTCGGCGGCGATGCGGTCGGAGAGCTCGGCGGCCGTGGCGAGGGTCTCGTCGAAGATGCGCATGATCTCGGCCTTCGCCTCGCCGAGCGCGCCCTGGCGTTCATGGAGGCGGCGTTCGAAGGCTTCGGCGTCCCGCACGGCGGGGAGATTGCGCACGAACGCCTCCTTCACCGCGCCGAAGAGGATGTCGGCGGCCACTTGTTCGCTGGAATAGCCGATCCCATTGAGGTAGAGGGCGATCGGGAACGGCAGCTTCCGCTGTGGCGGCGTGGCGCGCTTGCCCAGCGCGCGCAGGAAGAGCTGGGCGGCGGCGGCGGTGTGGACGGCAGAGGCCGTGGATTTGTCCGGGAACAGGCGCACCGAGAATTCGCCGCCCGCGAAGTGCAGCGCCGGATAGGAGCGCACCCGCCATCCGCCC
Source organism: uncultured Verrucomicrobiota bacterium (assembly GCA_946615275.1). Next base: position 936 of record CAMOHV010000243.1, read on the forward strand.
TTGGAGGGGGCGGTCTCTTCGGGGATCGCGCCGAAGGTCCAGAGAGAATTGGGAGTTGAGGATTGGGGATTGGGAATTGCGTCGGCGCTGGCAGGGCGCGATGGGTGTATCGCCACTCCTTCGGCGTCCGGGACCTTCGCCGCCACGAGTGCGGCGGAGAGGTCGCGGGAGATGGCGAGGGGACGTCCGGTGGAATCGTCGATTATCCTGAACCGGACGCTGAAATGCGGCGGGAAGGCTAGGCCGTCCCAGGCGTCGGGAGGGATGCGGAAGCCCCAGCGTTCATCCACTGCGCGCCGGACGGCGTCGAGAAGGGGTTCGGGGCCGGGGGTGAGATTGGCGAGGAGCGTCGCGACGGCGTCGTCGGTGGATGGAAGGACGCGGCGGATTGCCTTGGGAAGTGTGTTCAGTAGATAGGCGAGCTTTTCGGGAAGTGCGCCGGGGACGAGCCATTCGGTTGGCCAGAGTTTGAGGGCGGGGGCGTCGGAGCGCTTGACGGTGCAGGTGATGCCGTCGGTGTCGGGGGAGTCTGGAGTGTGGCGGTATGAGAGGTGGAGGGTGGCGCGTCCGATCTTTATGATGCTTGGGAAATCTGATGATGGGGCGTCGTCGGGCGGGAGCCAGTCTTCCTTTTTGAGGTCGAGCTTGGCGATGGCGGCGGGCGAGGCGTGGCGGAGCCATTTCTTTAGGGCGGGTGCGGATGCGACGTCGGGGGGGAGTGCGGAGGCGAAGTGCGCGCGGAGGCGTTCGGCGTCGAAGAACTCCGGGCGGCGGGCGCGTTCGGCGCGTCGGCGGAGGTCGGCGAGGAAGGCGAGGCATTTGCGCAGCTCCGGCGGCGGCGACGGGAATTCGCCGGCGACGATGGCGCGGTCTATGAATATCTCGCGGGCGAGCGCTGGGTTCACGCGGGAGAAGTCGCATCTGCGCGCGGGCACGATCACGAGGCCGTGGAGGGTCACCTGCTCCGTGGCGCGGACGAAGCCAGAGGCGGCGTCCCATTCCGGCGTGTGGTAGGAGTGGCGGCAGAGGGCGCCGGCTACAGGTTCGATCCAGCGCGGGTCGATCTCGGCGGCGTTGCGGGCGAAGAGGCGGGAGGTGTCCACGAGTTCGCCGGCCATGATCCACTGCGGGGCGGAGGGCTTGTCCTTTGGCGGCGCTTTGCGGTGGGCGTTGACGACGTCCGGCGGCGGCTCGTCCTTCCGGCGCTGTTTCTTCGCGAGGGAGGAGGATGGGTGTATGGCGAAGCGGAGGCCGTACGCGCCGCGGTAGTCGCGCTCTTCGGGGTCGTAGTGCCCGAGGCGGCCGAGAAGGCCGGCGAGGAGCGAACGGTGGATCGCGGCGGCGGATTCCTCCTTGGTGCGTCTGGCGGTCTCGGCGAAGGAGAGGCCGAGATGGCGGCAGTGCTGCTCCAGCTGGCGCGCGAGGTCGCGCCATTCGCGCATCTTGGGGTAGGAGAGGTATGTCTTCTTCGCGAGGGCGCGGCACTTGGCCTGCGAGAGGTCGCGGGTCTGGTCGGCCCACCAGTTCCAGAGAGAGAGAGTGCCGAGGAAGTCGGAGCCGGGGATGCGGAATGGGGCGTGGGCCTGGTCGGCCTTGTCCTTTTCGTCGATGGGGCGGCGGCGCGGATCGTCGCAGCTCATGGCGGCGACGAGGGGGATGAGGGATGGCAGGGCGGCGTTGTCGGCGGCGGCGAGGAGGATGCGCGCGAGGCGCGGCTCCACGGGGATCTTCGCGAGCTTGCGCCCGATGGGCGTGAGGACGGGCTCGGCGTCGCGGCCCTCCTCGATCGCGCCGAGCTCCAGGAGTTCGCGCAGCCCTTCGCGGATCATGGCGGGCTTGGGCGGCTCGAGGAAGGGGAACTGCGCGATGTCGCCGAGACGTAGGTCGAGCATGGTTAGGATCACGCCCGCGAGGGAGGATCGGAGGACTTCGGGCGGAGTGTAGTCGTCGCGCGAGGCGAAGTCTTCCTCGGAGTAGAGCCTTATGCAGATTCCGGGGCCGAGACGCCCGCAGCGTCCGGCGCGCTGGCGAGCGGAGGCCTGGGAGATGCGCTCTATCTGGAGCCGCTGGATCTGCGTGCGGTGGATGTAGCGCGAGATGCGGGCGAGGCCGGAGTCGATCACGGCGCGGATGCCGGGGATGGTTACGGACGTCTCGGCGACGTTGGTGGCGAGTATTATGCGGCGGCGCGCGGACATGCGGAACGCGCGCTGCTGCTCCGAGGCGGGGAGCGAGGCGAGAAGGGGGATGATGTCGTCGGAGGGCTGGGTGGCCGCGAGCCGATCCGCCGTCTCGCGGATGTCGCGCTCGCCGGGGAGGAACACGAGGATGTCGCCGGAGGCGGGCAGTTCGCGGACAGCGTCCGCGATGTCGCGCGGCAGATCCAGCTCGTCGTCCTCCGGCGGCGGTCGCCACCGCACCTCGATCGGGAAAAGCCTCCCCGGCACGGACACCACCGGCGCGCCGCCGAAGAACGCTGCGAAGCGGGCGGCGTCGAGCGTGGCGGACGACACGACCACCTTAAGATCCCTCCGCTTCGCGAGGATGCGCTTGAGGATCCCCAGTAGGAAGTCCACGTTGAGGGAGCGTTCGTGCGCCTCGTCCACCATGATGGCGTCGTAGCACATGAGGAGGGGGTCGTCGCGCGTCTCGGCGAGCAGCACGCCGTCGGTCATGAACTTGATACGCGTGTCGCGCGAGAGCTTCCTGCCGAAGCGGTGCTGGTAGCCAACGAGCCCGCCGAGCGGTTCGCCAAGCTCCTCCGCCACGCGCTCGGCCATCGTCACGGCGGCGATGCGGCGAGGCTGGGTGCAAGCGATGCGGCGGCCTTTCCGGGCGCAGCCCGTCTCAAGGAGCATCTTGGGGAGCTGGGTGGTCTTTCCGGAGCCGGTGTCGCCGCACACGATCACGACGGGATGCGCCTTCAGCGCGGCGATTATCTCGCCGCGATGCTCGCCTACCGGCAGCTCTGGAGGGTAGTTGATCGTCACGCGTGCAGAACCAGCCTTACTCGAAGAGAACCTTCACGAGCCAGAGCGAATTGTCGCTCCCGTACTTCTCGCATCCGCGCGGCT
>CAMOHV010000244.1 GCA_946615275.1 uncultured Verrucomicrobiota bacterium
TCGCGTCGCGCTCGACGAGTATCTTCGAGCGCTCGAGCATCACCGCGAGGACGTACACCACGTTCTTCATGGCGGGGTCTTCGAGGGCGATGAGGTTCCTGAGAAGCTCGTCGGCCGTCTCCTTCTTGAGAGGCTCCTTCTTGTCAGGTGGCGGCGGGGCCGCGTATACGCCCTCCCACTGGCTGAAGGGCTGCCAGTCGCGAGGGGCGGCGGCCCAGCATTCGGGATGGCAGTCGAAACGCTCGTAGCCGTCGGGGAGCTCCTTGAGCGCCGAGACAACCGGCGACTTGTCCGCCAGGGGCTGTCCGCATAGCGTGCAGACGTGCCCGCGGCTTCTTATGTTCCATTCTTGTGCCATAGGCTCATGTCGTCGTTACTTGATGGATGATACGAAGGCGGCGATTCGCGAGACGGCGAGCTGTATCTTCTCGAACGCCGTGGCGTAGCTCATGCGGACGAATCCCTCGCCGGAGGCGCCGAAGGCGGAGCCCGGCACGCAGGCGACGCCGTGCTCGTCGAGGAGGCGCAGGCAGAACTCGTCCGAGGAGAGCCCGGTGGAGCGGATGTCGGGGAACACGTAGAACGCGCCGCGCGGGAGGATCGTCCTGAGGCCCATCTCGTTGAGGGCCGGCACGAGGAAGTCGCGGCGGCGGGCGTACTCGGCGCGCATGCGCGCCACGTCGGCGTCGCCGCGGTCCATCGCCTCCACGCCGGCAGCCTGCGCGAGGGTGGGGGCGGACATTATGCCGTACTGGTGGATCTTCATCATCGTGTCGATCACGTCGCGCGGCCCGCAGGCGTAGCCCAGGCGGTAGCCGGTCATGGCCCAGCTCTTCGAGAAGCCGTTCAGGAGCACGAGCCGCCCGCGGAGCTCGGGGACGGCGGCGAAGCTCACAATCTCGCCGGCGCGGCGGCCCGCGCCGTAGACGAGCTCGGCGTACACCTCGTCGGCAAGGAGAAGGAGGTCGTGCTTCACCACGAACTTCGCGATGGCGTCGCGGTCGGCGCGCGTGAGGGTGGCGCCAGTTGGGTTGCACGGGAAGTTGAGGAGGAGCGCCTTCGTGCGGGGCGTCACCTTGGCCTCGAGCGCCTTCACCGTGAGGCGGAAGGAGTCCTCGGCGCGCGTCTCGACGCACACGGGGACGCCGTGGGCGAGGCGGATCGTGGGCGCGTACGAGACGAAGCACGGCTCGTGGTAGAGTATCTCGTCGCCGGGAGACGTTATGGCGCGTATCGCGAGGTCAATCGCCTCGGAGACTCCCACGGTGGCGAGTATCTCGCGCTTCCAGTCGAACTTCGCCCCGAAGCGCCGCAAGACGTATCTCGCGATCGCCTGGCGCAGGGCGGGCGTCCCGAGGTTGGAGGTGTAGTGCGTGCCGCCCTCCTCGAGGCATGTGACGGCGGCGCGTGAGATGTGCCATGGCGTGTCGAAGTCGGGCTCGCCCACGCCGAGCGACACGACGTCGCGGCGCTGGGCCACGATGTCGAAGAACTTGCGTATGCCGGACTTGGGGAGCTCGGCCACGTGCGGCGCTATGAAACTCTTCCTCAACTGGAGAGGCCTCCAAGCAACGTCACACCACCGGCAGTCGCGCGTCGGGCGAGAACTCGGCGAGGAGCCCCCTGGCCTTGTAGGTCTTCAGCATGAAGTGCGTGGCGGTGGAGAGCACGCCCTCGATCGTCGACAGCTCGGCGCTCACGAAGTGCGCCACGTCCTGCAGCGAGTCGCCGCCCACGAACACCAGAAGGTCGTAGGCGCCGCTCATGAGAAAGCACGCCTCCACCTCTGGGAACTTCGCGACGCGCTGGGCGATCTTCGCGAAGCCCGTGCCGCGGGCGGGCGTGATCTTCATCTCGATCACGGCCGTGACCTTGTCGTTTTTCCTCTTCATTGCGTTTGCTCCTTGTCTCATTGTCTCGCCATCTCGGCTGTGGCCTGCCGCGTCATTCGCAGAAGAACGCCTCGTAGAGGGCGCGCACGGCAAGGTTGCGGTCCGCGTCGCGCACGCATATCATGAAGGATATCTCGCTCGCGCCCTGGCTCACCATCGAGATGTTGATCCCGTGCCCGGCCAGGGCGCCTATCGCCTTGGCGAGCATTCCGGCGCAGAACGCCATGCCCTCGCCGACCACCATGATGACGGAGAGGCCGTGCGAGACGATCGCGGAGTCGGGCGAGAGCTCGCGCTTGATGCGCGTCACCACCTTCTTCTCCTGCGCGGCGGAGCAGTGGTCGGCGCGCAGCAGGACGGATATGGAGTCCACGCCGCTTGGGATGTACTCGTACGCCACGCCCTCCTCCTCCAGGATCGTGAGCACCCTGCGCGTGAAGCCCACCTCGCGGTTCATGAGGTACTTGTCGATTATGATGTTCGAGAAGCCAGACGCGGCGGCGATGCCGGTGACGACGCCGGGGGTTACGCGCCTCGACTGCTGGATCATCGTGCCCGGCTCGGCGGGGCGGTTCGTGTTGCGCACGTTAATCGGGATGCGCCCCTGCACCGCCGGGGCGATCGCCTCGTCGTTGAATACGCCGAAGCCCGCGTACGCCAGCTCGCGCATCTCGCGGTAGGTCATCGTGTCGATGCCGTCCTTGACCTCGGGGACGATGCGCGGATCGACGGGGAAGACGCTGTCTACGTCGGTGAAGTTCTCGTACACGTCGGCGCGCACGGCGGCGGCGAGGATGGAGCCCGTGATGTCGCTTCCGCCGCGCGGGAACGTGGCGACGGAGCCGTCCTTGCGGTATCCAAAGAAGCCGGGATAGACCACAATGCCCTCGAAGTCGGAGAACGCGCGCGCGAGGCGACGGTACGACTCCTCCACGAGCGTGGCGTTGCCGCTCTCGCCCTCGAGGATCATGCCAGTCTCCTTCGGGCTCACGTAGCGGGCCTTGACGCCGCGCGCGCAGAAGGCGACGGCGGCCAGCTTCGCGGAATTGTCCTCGCCCGCCGCCTTGAGCGTGTCCAAGAACACGCCGGGGTCGGACTTCGGGCTCTTGAGGCGCGCCTTGAGGTCGGCCTCGATCTCCTTGACGATCTCGCCGCCGAGGTCCAGGTCCTTCGCGATCGACGCATAGCGCGACAGAACCGCCTTGAGAGGGGCCTTGACGTCCTTCTTCGCAAGCGCGGCCTCCGCGAGGGCGATCAGGAGGTCGGTCACCTTGGTGTCGCCCTTGTTTCGCTTGCCGGGGGCGGACACCACGACTATGCGGCGCGCGGGATCCGCGAGCACGATGTCTATGACCTTTGTCAATTGCCTGGCGTCAGCCAGCGAGCTGCCGCCGAATTTGCAGACTTTCATCTTTTTAGCCTTGTATGTGCTGAATAGGGCTAATATTATACCATATTTCGCCCCGCATGGCAGATGCGATAATTAAGGCTGTGAAGAAGGCCATGGACGGGAGGCTGGGAGACCTCCGGTACTACATGTCGAATGTCACGAGGAACGCGGCGGAATAGGCGTCAGGCTTCGCGAGCGTGAACCTGCCGTCCTTCAACTTCACGTCCATCGGCTCAAGGTCCTTCTCGAAGCTGAGGACGCGCGCCTTGGCGGCCTTGACGCCGTCGATGCCCTTCACGGAGACGGGGATGTGCATTCCGCGCCCGTTGTAGTCGGTGACGAGCAGCACGGCCCGCTTGCCGTCGGCGCTCTTCGCGGCGAAGGCGGTCACGTCCTTGTCGGTGCTTGAACTCGCGCAGATGTCGGTGCAGTCGCGCTTGATCTCGCCGAACGCCTTCATCGCGTAGAAGTTCTTGTTGAGCTCGCCAGTCCCGTAGTTGTAGAAGCCCCAGTTGCCGTAGAATCGGCAGCCGTAGAAGTAGGCCTGGTCGTAACGCGAGGTCTGGAGGCGGGAGAGGATGGTGAGGGAGTAGCAGGCGGAGTTGATGTCGTTCATGTTGTCCGGCGCGCGCACCTTGGCGTTCTTCCCCCAGCCGGCCTTGCAGAAGAAGTGCCACTCGTTGATGATGAACTCAAGGCCGTCGAATCCCTCCTCCTTGCACATC
>CAMOHV010000245.1 GCA_946615275.1 uncultured Verrucomicrobiota bacterium
TGCGGGCGGTGCCGCCGTCGACGTTGCCGCTCACGTAGACCGGCGGCGTGACGCCGCGCGCAAGCGCCTTCTTCGCGCCGTCTATCAGAATCGTGTTCAGGATGAAGCATGACGCCGAAGTGGAAAGCCCCCCCATCTTCGCCTCGCCCACCTCGACGCACGCGTCGCCATGCGGCACCTTGCAGTCTATCGGGATGTCGGCCTCGTCTAGAAGCACCCCGCCGTGCGCGCGATATTCCGACGACGATATGGCCACGGTTTCAACGCCCGCCGCCTTCGCGGCGCGAAGCATTTCCACGGGAGCCGCGTTCTTGCCGCTGGCGGAGATCACAACGAAAAGATCCCCCTTCTTCACGCCATGCCGCCTGAACACCTCTCCCGCGATGCCGGGCGTCTTCTCCATCCGGCTGGACTTCGCCGCGCCGTCGTGAAGCATCAGGTCCTCGTCGAGAACAGGCGACACGCAGGCGAGCCCGCCGGCGCGGTAGAAGGCGTCGAGAGCCGCGAGGTGGGAGTGCCCGCAGCCGAACACGTGCACGATCCCGTCGCCGCAGATGACGTCGGCGACGGCGGTTGACGCGCGGTCGAGCGCGGCGCGCTCCTCCGTCTCGATGCGCTCGAGGTTGCGCGTTATCTTCTCAAGGTATTCGCTCACTTCCCCGCCTTTCAGCCCTGCCCGCGAATCCGCCGGAAGAGGGCGAGCAGCCCCTTGCGAGACTCCATCGCGGGCTGGAATGTCGTGCCCTTGGGCTGGTTCTGCCGCATCTTCATCTCCTCGGCGTTCTCGAGCTTCAGCAGCGCGGCGCAAATGAATCCAGCGCGCCTGCCTTTGAGCTCCTTGAAATCCGCAACGGGATACAGCACCCCGCTGTTGTGGCGGTAGATGTTGTGCTTGACGTGCGGCAGAAGCCGCCTCACCTTCACGCCGAACCCGTATTTGTACACCTTCTCCTTGACGGTGCAGACGTCCGGATTGCGCCAGCGGTCCTCCACCGGCAGCGCCGCGTCCCCGGAGATGAACAGCGCGTTCTTCCCGACCTTGACGCTCCCGCGATAGACGCACATCCGCCACTTGCGCTCTTCCGGCCCCTCCACGCGCACCATCGCGTACCGTTCGCTGGCCTTGGGCACGTCCTCGCTCTCAAGCACCTTCACGATGCAGGCGAGCGGCAGGTTCTCCGGCGCGGTCTCCCCCTCGCCGGAACGCAGCCTGTCCAGATACGCGATGGCCGCCAGGTCTTCCTCCGTCTTCGGCGGCTTCTTCGGCCACTTCGGCCGCTCCGCCCCCTCCTCGTCGCGCCGCGCTTCGTCAGACATCCGACACCTCCTCAAATATTCTCTGCGGTTCGGCCATGCGGCCGGTCCCGGACGAGCCGCAGGCGAGTTCGCCCACGTCCATCCCGATGAAGCGCGCGCCGTGCTTCGACAGCCGCTCGAAGTTCTCCTGCGTGACGGGGCTCTCCCACATCCCGGAGTTCATCGCGGGCGCCACGTAGAGCGGCGCGGCGCACGCGAGGACCGTGGCCGTGAGCAGGTCGTCCGCGAAGCCGTTCGCGATCTTCGCGATCACGTCGGCCGTCGCCGGCGCGATCACCACGAGATCGGCAGTCTCGGCAAGCGACACGTGCTCCGGCTTCCACTCCGCAGGCGCCGCGAACATGTCGCACCCGACGGGGTTGCGCGAGAGCGTGCGGAACGTGAGCTCGGTGACGAACTCCTTCGCCGCGCGCGTCATGATGACGTGCACGTCGTCGCCGTTCTTCACGAACAGCCGCACCAGCTCGCACGCCTTGTAGGCCGCGATCGACCCCGTCACTCCAAGTATTATCCTGCGTCCCACGCCGTCCTCCTTTGATGCTCAAAAAGCCGCCGGTCCGGCGGGCTACATTCTCCCCGACCTCGCGTCGATGATGTCGCACAGCCTGCGATACGCCATGCCAAGGTCGTCGTTCGTCACGCGGAACATGTATTCCCCCGCGCGCGCCATCTCCCCCTCCGCGTTCGCAAGACGGCGCTCGATCGTCTCGGGCGTGTCCGTGCCGCGCCCCTCCAGCCGGCGGCGAAGCTCCTCCATGGACGGCGGGCTGATGAACACGTCCGTGTAGCCGTCGCGCAGCGGATCCTCCGGCGGCAGATGGTGGAACACGTGGTGGCGCACCTTCCCGGCGCCTTCGACGTCGATGTCGAGAATCATCGAGTTGCCCTCGGCAAGCACCTCGAGTATCGGCGCCTTCAGCGTGCCGTAGTAGTTGCCGTGGACCTCCGCGTGTTCGAGAAACGCGTCCTCGGCGAGCAGCTCCTGGAATCGCTCCCGCGTGAGGAAGTGGTAGTCGATGCCGTCCTCCTCCTCGCCGCGCGGGGCGCGGGTGGTGCACGAAATGGAATATACCAGGTCGGGATATTCCTGGAGCAGCATGTCGATCAGGGTGGACTTACCACATCCCGATGGCGCACTCATCACGATAAAGAGCGGTTTGATCTTCATATTTCCTCCGAAGTTCGGCAAGCGCGGCTGGCGCGGCGCCGTCGGCGTCGGCAATGTCGTCGCATATCTGGAACAAAGTCCCGTACGAAAGGGCGTAGCGCCTGAACGGCGCGGGGTCGGCTCCGGCCGCGCGGGCGCCCAGCTCCGCCGCGAGCGCGAACGCCTCGGCCGTCTTGCGCTCGCACACCGAAAGATATCCGGCGACGTCGAACGGCCGCGCGCCGGCGCCTTCCGCGGCCGCCAGAAGCTCGTCGCCCTGCCCTTCGCAGAGGCGCACGTGCGACTTCACCGTCGCGCGCATCATCTCCGGCGCGGCGGCGAAGCCGCTCTCCGATATCAGCTGGTAGCCGTGCGCGACAAGCCAGTCCCCCGCCGCGATGGCCACCGCGACGCCGTGCTCCTTCCACACCGTCGGCCGCCCGTAGCGCTCCTCGTCGCCGTCCTGGATGTCGTCATGTATCAGCGACGCCTTGTGGAAGCTCTCCACCGCCTCCTCCACAGGCGAAAGGTCGCCCTTCCCGCCGCACCTGAGAAACGCCGCGCGACAAAGGCGCGGCCGCAATCTCTTGCCACCGCGCCCCAGAAACTCGATTGCTACTTCGGCAATCACTTCCCGAACACTTCGATTTCCACGTAGTTGTTCACGGGCTCGGACGTTGAGCCGTTCGAGTAGCAGCGGACGTAGCGCGCCTTCGTGAGCTTGCCGTCCATCGGGCGGCCGTCGTTGCGCTCGCGGTACTCCTTGTCCTTGCCGGCGCCGAGCTTGGCCGTGTTGTCGTGGTCGTTGTTGAAGATGGTCGTCACGCCCTCCTTGAACTTCTCGTCGTTGGAGAGCTGCACGATCACGTCCTTGTACACGCGCTCGTCGCCCTGGTCGTGCCACACGCAGACGGCGGAGACCACGTGCTCCGCGCCAAGATCGAGCTGCACCCACTGCAGCCCGGCAGGAAGCTGGAGCATGCAGGTGGCGTCGGGCGTCTTGTCGCCGTCGACCACGTATTCGTTGTCGCCCGTGATCGCCTCGTCGGACGTCGTGACCTTCGTCTCCTCCTTGGTGAGCTTGACGTCGAAGCCCTTCGGCACCATGATCGGCGCGCGGAGCTTGCCGGGGCCGGGATCGGGCTCCAGGTTGTCGGACTTGATCTCCTTCGGCGTGCCGCTCGAATGCGGCGCGGGCAGGACGAACTTCACCGCGACCTTGTCTTCGGCGAAAACCGCGGCCGCGGATACCGCGAGCGCCGCAATCAGTAACTTCTTCATGAATTGTTCCTTTCTTTTGAGTTGTTGAAATTGCAAGTGGAAATTATATCAGCATCTCGACCAAAAAGCAAGCAGCCTTTTCGTTTTTTCAAGCCAAGGCCGGCGACGCGCCTCCTTGGCCTCGCCCCCCCTCTCCCATTTCCATATTCCCAGTTGGCGGGGTGCGATTGATCGCAATCGCCCGCAATCGCCCGCCCCCGCCAACTCGAAAACTCGAAAGGCAGTTGCCGTAGGCTCAAACACGGAGGGAAGG
>CAMOHV010000246.1 GCA_946615275.1 uncultured Verrucomicrobiota bacterium
GCGGAGGGGAAGAGGGCGAGCCGCCGCCTGAGGGCGAAGCCCGCGCGCTCGGCGAGCGCGGTGAATTCGTCCGCGCCAAGCGTCGCGCCTATCGACCGGCGCAGATAGTCGTATTCGGCGCGCTCAGCGCGCGCGAAGATGGCCGCGAACATCCAGAGCCACGCGGAGACGCACGCACCAAGGGCTCGGTTCGCGGGCCGCCAGAGCTCCAGCACGAGAAGATGCCCTCCTTCTGGCAGAGCTTCCGCCGCCTTCGCGAGCACCGCCCCCTTCTCCGGGAAGTTCCTGAACCCGAATGCGCACGACACCAGATCAGGCGCGCCCCACTCCGCCGACATCACATCGCCGGCCGAGAACTCCGCCCCCGGGCACTTCACCCGCGCCATCTCGAGCATCCCCTCCGAGATGTCCACGCCCCTTATCTCCGCCTCCGGGAAGCGCCGCCGCAGCGCACGGCAGAAGTCGCCCGTGCCGCACGCGAGGTCCAGGATGCGCGAGGCGCGCGGCACGAGCGCCGCCGCGCGCCGCCGCCACAGGACGTCGAGGCCGAGCGTCATCATCCTGTTGCGCCAGTCGTATCCGCGCGCTATCTTCGAGAAGTCTATCACCGCAGGATCACCGTGGTCCCGCGCGTGCTGCTCACGTAGAGGCTGCCGCCGCGCCACACAAGGCGCCAGAGCGGATTGTCAAAACCCGCCAGCGCGGGAGTTCCCGTGACAAGCCCCGTCACGGAGAGCAGCGGGAATCCGCCTTCCTGCGCCGCGAGGAATTCATCGTCCACGTTCTCGATGGTGAGTGTGGATCCGGCGGGGAAGTCGAGGGATCCCGGGCAGATTATCGGCGCGCCGGATGCGGCTACCCTGGAGAAGTCAAGTCGCCAGTCCGTCGGCGCGGCATGGCCGTTCGCGTCCAGAGCGCCGCCGGCAAGCTCCACCGCCGAGCCGGACGGCAGCGCCCCATCCGCGTCAAGCCTCAGAACGCCGCCTTCCAGCACCGTGCGCCCGCCGTAGGTGTTGGCGGCGTTCAGTGCCAGCAACCCCGTGCCGCGCTTCGTGAGGCCGCCGCTCGTGTTCTCCGCCACGGTGCAGGCGAGGATGTTCGTTATGGAACTCTTGCCGCCTCCCGCAAGACACGCCGTCGCGGTCGTGTAGCCGCGGCCCGGCGACGTGATGCGGAATCCGGAGATGGTTCCAGAATCCTTGTCGAAGATCGCCACAGCCGTCGCGCCCTCGCCGTCGCCGTAGATGCTCACAACAGGCGCGCCGAGATAGCCTGTGCGCACATTCCCCGTGGGCAGGTCGATCGACGCGATGCCGTTCCCCGTCGGCGCCTTCAAGGGCGCATTCACCGTCACCGTGTAGTTCGAGCTGTCGAGGATCGCGCCCTTCCCGTACACCAGAACGTCGGTCGGACGCGTGTCCGCGGCCTCGGTGCGCGCGCCTAGCAGATTTCCGTTCGCGCTCGCGCGCAGGACGCCGCCGTTGAAGTGCACGAACGACGGAAACGCCCTGCCGCCGTCGCACAGCTCCGGGAACGGCATCGAAAGCTCCGGCGAACCAGTGCCGTTCGTCGCGCCGCGCACTGTAGCCCGGTGCAATATCTTCGTCTCGAGCGTGCCGCCGTCGATGAGCGCCACGTGCGCCACACCGTTCGTGCGCTCGTTCATGATGACGCCTGCGCTCAAGACTTTTGCGACGCCATCGTCCGCCACGACCAGCAGACCATACCCGTTCTCGCAGAACTTTGTGTAGTGGCACGAGCAGAGCCTTAACCAAACGTCGTTCCTTGTGGCGGTGTCCAGAACGCCACCCGTCTGATATACAACGCCCGTACCACCCCATCCGATGTGAAATTCCGCCCCCCCGGCCGTGAAATTCCCGTTGTCGGAGATCTCCAGTAGCATTGTACTTGATAAAGTGTCGGAGAAATGGGTATGCATTCTCGTCTCCATTTTCCCTCCGGAGACGTTAATGTAGGCATGTCCACTGTTTTGGCCGAAGTAGCCGTCGTAGGCTCTGCTTGGCCTGCCCCAATACGCAAAACCTCCGCTCTGGTATATCGCTCCATAGCCACCATTGCCGTTGCCCATGTTGTTGAGGTGATTCGTTATGGCTGCGCCTTCCCTTATCTCGACTATTCCATGGGTGCCGTTATAGCCTATCTGCATCGTGGAGCCGTCTGTATTCCACCCCTGGTCTATGAACGTTCCCTCGTCCAGAACAAGCCGCGAGCATCTTTCGCTGCTGGGGTTGAATGCAGTCACAGAAATAGCATGCGTGTGGTCGTGGACGTGGCCGAAGTTCTTCAAGACTGTGGTTCCGCTATAGACCCTGATGTCCCCTACATCCTGCACCGTCTCGCTCGTGGCAGAGACCTCGCATATGCCGTTGCCATACGTCGTGAACGGCGCCTCGTTAGCGAACGTGGAGTTGACGTGCGCGCTCCCAAGGAATCCCAACGCGGCGTTCGTGTAAGTTCCATACGCGACCGTCTCCGAAGTCAAGGATTTGTTGAACGAGACGTTCGCCACCACGCCGTTCGTGACGGCGAAACGGACCGGCCTGTTGCTCGCCCAGCCCTTGAACGCATTGAGGACATCTGCGGCGTCCTCACCCGTGAAACCGTCGACAATCGCTCCGCCATTCAAGCAAATCGCTATGGCGGTGTCCCCCGTGATCGTCCACTTGGCTGGATCGAGGCTCGCCACGGAATCAAGGCTGTGCAGGACAAGAGTCCCCATTGAGACGGTCGTGCCGCCGGTGTATGTGTTCCTGCCCTTCAGATAGGCGGCGGAATAAAGTGTTGTGGAGCCGGTTTTGCTCACCTTTCCCGCGCCGGAGATGTCGCCGTCCACGATCACAGGGATGTTTCTGCTTGGGGCCAGTGAGAGGGTGGCTCCTTCCCTGATCTCAATGGGGCCTCCCCATTTGAAGGACTTGCCGGCGGCAAGGTCACCATCCATACCATTGTAGCCGATGGTTGCGGTAACCCCCGATTCGACGATCAGCTTCCAGTTCGTCTTCTTGTCGCTTTTATACCAGTCCAAGCCACCATTTCTGATGGTGATCGTGTGCTCGCTGCCCTGCAACTGGTCAGAAACATAGAGAAAAGTCAGTCGTCCCTTATTCGTCCCCCCAGGATCCTTGGCATCTATGATTATGTGCCCCGGGTTGGAGATGGCGCTGGCCTTCGGCCATACGCTCTCCGACCTGCTCATTCCTGGCGCATATTTGAAGGTGAGCGTCTTTCCGTTCATGTTGAGCGAGGCCGCAACGCTACGCCAGTTCCCGTCGAAGCCGATCGTGGCGTCGTCGTCCATGACCACGTTCAATCCAATGCCATTTTTCACGATCGCGGGATAGTCGCCGTAGCCTGTTCCGGAGACGTGCACGGTACGTCCCGCGCCGACCGTGGTGTACAGGCATCCGCCCTGGGTGACGTACGTGACGCACGAGGCCGCGCCCAGGCCGCTGTCGGCGGACGGCTTATATATGCCGCCCTTCACGCGGATAATTCCCGTGAACGAACCGATGCCGGTCGCCGCGAGAGTGGAGCTGCCCGTCTTCCACAGCTCCTGCACGGTGTTGCCGTTGAGGGCGGCGACCTCGTCGGGCGAGAACGCCGCGGCGTCCACGACGAGCGCGGTTCCGCCGCCGTCTATCGGCTCGGTGGTGATGGCGTGAACCGCCGACATGCCAACAAGGCACATTACGAGCATAGTTTTTTTCATCCTATCGACCTTTCCTGGCTCGCGCCAAACAGCGGCCCCCTGGCCACTAACCCAGCGCAAAAGTATGATACCATAATCAATCGGCCTAGCGCAAGGCAAAAACGAAAAGCGCGATTTTAGGACAATAGGACAATTAGGACAATATGACTGGAGGATAGTAAGTCCTTTTGTCCTATCCTCCTATTGTCCTACTTTCTCCCCTTCTCCCACGAACCACTAGGCACTAGGCACTAGGCACTAGGCACTACTTCAGCATGATGA
>CAMOHV010000247.1 GCA_946615275.1 uncultured Verrucomicrobiota bacterium
CGCTTTTCGGCTTGCGGGAAACCCCTTGGATATGCTATGATACACTTATTGCAAACTGGCGATCAGACGCGCATGTCCGCTATGCGCCTGAAAGAGGGACCACAAAATGAAGAGAAAAGCAGATTCAGCATACAGTAAGGCCGCGCTTGTCGTGGCCGTTGCAGGGGTTGCATTCGCATCCATCGCGGCCGATACCGTGCCCGCGGATGAGCGCATAGAGTGGCTGTCGTCGGTCACGGAGGGGTACTACAACGACCCCGCCAACTGGACCGGCGGAGTGATGCCCACCAACGGCATCGACGGCAAGTACGGCCTCATAAGATTCCAAGCGAACGACGTCACGATCAAGGCGCCCGCCGGCGGGCTCCTGGAGAACTCGGGCACGATCTTCCTCGGCTGCGGCTCCGCCACCCACACGCTCACCATAGATACGCGAGGCTCTTTCTGGGAGAAGAGGGGCGTCAAGGCCAAGAACAACTGGTGGGGGACACCGTTCTGCCAGAACCTCACCGGCACGCACATCTTCAACTTCGAGGGCATGGACGAAGCAGCCAACAACAATCTCGTCTGGCGCTTCGATGACGCGCTCTTCACGTGGAAGTCCAGCACGTCGCGGCAGGACTTCGACCTTTTGGGCGGCACGTTCTCGTTCGCAAAGGCGTTCTATCTCGGCAGCGCCGGCGGCAACGTGAATTTCTACGTCCATCCGGGGGCGACGCTCCACTCCACGGCCACGTTCAACCAGCGGGGAAACGCAACGACGCACACATGGTTCCTGGGCGGCAGGCATTCGCTGCGGGATCTCTGGCTCAAGGAGACGAACGCAGACAGGGGCAAGACATGGATGCACATCACGAACGACGCGAACGTCGTCGTGCGCAACGAGCTCCATGTCGGGGCGCGGAACTACGCGAACGATCATACAGGAGGCGGACATGGGCTTCTGGACGTCTCGTGCGACGCAAGGCTGTCGGTGACGGGCACCGTGTATCTCGGCTCGGGGGCCGCCGACTATCCACATCTCATCAACCGGGGCGATCTCGCCCTGCGCGACAGGGCCGCGTTCTATGCCGGCAGTGCTCTGTTCATCGGCCGCTCGCAGTGCTCCACAGGCGTGCTGGTGGTGGCGGACAGTGCTACCCTCACGACGGCCAGCCATTGCAGGCTCGGCCTCTCATCGAACGCATGGGGCCGCCTTGAGCTTGGAGGCGCCTCCTCCGCGACCATCGGCGGCATTCTCGGCGTCGCCTACGGCGGCGCGGGCGGGTCGTATGGCGAGCTGGTTGTGAAGGACGACGCGACGCTCGCGATCCACCCCTCCGGGAACAGCTGGCTCAACTTGGGTTCGCACACGCACGCCGGCTCCGTCGCGCGCTTCACCGCGGAAGGGCGTTCGCGCGTGACGGCCGGCACCGGAAGCGTGGAGATGGGATATGGATTCAACGCGGACGTCGAGTTGAACGTGAAGGACGACGCGGTGGTCACCTTCCCTGCCGGATACATCACGAACAAAGTCCCCGTGGGCGGCAGGAGCGTGGTCTCCATATCGTCGAACGGCGTCCTCACCGTGCGCTACGTGAGGGGCGGCGTGCCGGGGACGGACGACGCCTGCATGCAGTTCACGGCGGACGGCGGCACATTGAAGGTGAGCGGCAATTCCATGCCGCCCGTTCCATTCATCTGCGGCTGCGCGTCCGCGACGATCGGCGAGCATGGTCTTACGTTCGACTCGTCGGGCTTCGACGTCGCGTTCGACCAGGCGTTCACGGCGGCTGACGGCGCGGAGGGCGCGACGTTCACGAAGGTCGGCGTCGGCGCTCTCACGGCGCTCAGGAATTCGTCGCATCCGAAGACGAAGATAACGCAGGGGACGCTTGCGTTCGGGCCGGGCGTCACGCGCTTCGGCGACGTGCTCGAATTCGTCTCCGGCGCGAAACTGGAGCTCAAGGATTCGACGGCGTGCATCGAGGCCGATTCGCTCGTCTTCGGGGGCAGTCTGCAGATCATAGTTCCGAACGACTATGCGCTAGACGCCGCGCATCCGATAATCTCTGTCTCGGGCGGCATGTCGCAGGCTGACTTCGCGAACATCGTCGTGTCCAACCCCGAGTCGGGGAAGTCGTACGAGTTCTCGCTGTCGGACGAGGGGAAGACGGTCAACCTCACCGTCACGGCTGCGGCCGGCGGCGACAAGGTCTGGACAGGCGGCGCTTCCGGAAGCTGGAACGCGGCGGCGGGCTGGACGCCCGCGGGCGCGCCCACGCACAACGACGCGGCGCTCGTCGGCGACGCGGCGGAGATATCGCTCTCCGCTCCGGGCGAAGTGGCGTCGGTGGCGGTGACGGCCGCCGTGAACGTGGCCGTGGGCGGCGCTTCGCCGCTCTACGTGGCATCCGCGATCAACGTGACGAACGGCGCCTCGCTCGCCGTCTCCGTCCCGGTCCGCAACGCGGGCGGCACGGTGGAGAAGGGCGGCACGGGAACGCTGACGCTTTCGGGAGACAGCCTTGACACGTTCTCCGGCAACTGGCGGCTCTCGCGCGGCGTCACGGAGTTCTCGTCCGCCGCCGCGCTCGGCTCGGACTCCACCGCAGCCGCCGCGCTCGCCATGAGCAACTGCACGTTCCGCTATTCCGGCGAGGCGGCGGAGGTAGAGCGCCCATGGCGGCTCATCGGAGAGTTTCCCACCATCTTCGACGTCGCGGGCGATCTCACGTTCAAGAACTTCAAGATATCCTGCGCCCAGGGCGACGGCGGCATCGTCAAGCTCGGCGCGGGCGCCCTCACGCTTGACATGCCTAGCGGCAGCACCACGATTTCGTGGCAGAAGAGCGCGGCGCGCAATACGAACCATGACATCACCGGCACGTTCGCGCAGACGGACGGCGAGACGATGAACTGGAACGGCCTTGCGCAGCTGACTGTTCTCGAGGGACGTCTCGCGATCGTCGGCAAGGGCAAGACCGTCACAACGGTGAAGCAGGAACACCACGGCGGCATCGGCGGCAGCGGATACGTGGCCTCCGCCGCCCCGGAGCTTTACCTCAAGGATCTCTCCATCAACATGGGCAGCGGCAACGGCTACCACACGCTCATGGGCCAGCAGTTGGCCGCCGGATCCGCCGCGCCGAAGCTCGTCCTCGACAACGCGAACGCCACGTTCAACGGACTCAACATCGGCCATAGCAAGGCGAGCGGCAACTCGGACGTTGTTCATCCCGTCCTTGCCGTCACGAACGGAAAGCTTAATGTGACGTGGCAATTCCAGATACCGAACGCCGTCGGCGGCATCGAGCCTATTGTCCGCGTGGGCGCCGGCGGCATCCTCGCGCTTGACACCTCCACCGCCTCTGGGTCTTTCTCGTTTTACAACAAGGTTGACGCGCGGATCGAGGACGGCGGCCAGATCTACGTCAGCGGCCCGCAAAACCTCTACTTCGGCGGCAGCGCGAGCGGCGAGCTGGTGTTCGCGCGCGGCGGCGGCATGAAGGTGTGCCGATTCCTTGGGCGGAACTCCTCGAACAAGGCGGAGATCGTCCTCGACGGCGGATATGCGCAGTTCACCAAGAACGGCGGCATCTCCTCCGCCGACTACCCTGCGAAGGGCGGCATCCGCGCGGAGGCCGGCGGCGGCGAGCTGATCGTCGCGTCGGGCGTGAGCCATGCGCTCGCGATCCCGCTGCGCGGCGGCAGGTTCACGAAGACCGGCGCGGGGACGCTCGTCATAACGAACGACGTCAAGATATCCTCCCAGAGCAGCGGCGTTCCAACGTATACGCCCGTAGCGGCGGCCACCGTGATGGTGGCTAACACCGGCGGGGTGGAGGTGGCCCAGGGAACGCTCAGGTGCGTTGCGGGGACCACGGACTCCAACAGCCGCTTCTCGGGCGTAGGCACGCTCTCCGGCGAGTTCACGGATTTCTTCCTCGACGTGGCGCCCGGCGCCACGGACGCGCTCACGTTCTCCAATCTCACGGCGACGA
>CAMOHV010000248.1 GCA_946615275.1 uncultured Verrucomicrobiota bacterium
CCGTACGTGAAGGAGGGAAAGTGGTTCCTCTCCACGCTGGAGCGGCCGGACGGCAGGCCGGACGATTCGCAGACGGGCGTGATCGAATCGCCGTCATTCAGGCTGCTCTCCCAGCGCGTGACGTTCCGCGTAGGCGGCGGTAAGGGCGCGTCCTTCCAGCTCGTCGACCGCGCCACGGACAGGCCGATCGCCTCCGTCTCCGGCGCGAACGCCCAGGCGCTCAGGCCCGGCTCGTGGAACCTCCCCGAGGCCGTGGGGCGGACGGTGTTCTTCCGCGTGGAGGACCTCGCCTTCGGAGGGTGGTGCCACATCACGGTGGATGACATCTCGTGCGACGGCGAGCCGCTGCCTGACGACTTCGCGGCGCGGAAGGCCGAGCGCGCCGAGCGCCGCCGCGCCGCCGCCGAGAAGGCGCGCCGCGAGGTGATGCCGCACATCAAGGGCGAGGTGCTGTACGTCTGCCGCCCGCAGTACCCCGGCGACCACCACAACACCGCCACCATCTTCCAGTGCGGCGAGGTGAACGGCGGCAAATACAACACACAGGGGTCGCTCAAGGCGTGGGACCCCAAGACCGGCCTCTCGCGCGTGGTCGTGCCGGAGCTACCGGGCCGCACGATCCGCGACCCCGAGGTCTCGTATGACGGCCGCACGATCGTCTTCTCCATGCGCGAGGGCAGGATGGGCGACTACCACATCTGGACGGTGAACGCCGACGGCACCGGCCTCAAGCAGCTCACGCGCGCCAAGGGCGTCAGCGACATCGACCCCGAATGGCTCCCAGACGGCTCAATCGTGTTCTCCGCCACGCGCGAGCCCAAGTACTGCATGTGCAACCGGCACATCATGTGCAACCTCTACCGCATGGAGGGCGATGGCGCGAACATCCACCAGATCGGGCGTTCCACCCTCTTCGAGGGCCATTCATGCATGCTCGCCGACGGACGCATCCTCTACGACCGCTGGGAGTACGTCGACCGCAACTTCGGCGACGCCCAGGGCCTTTGGACCTGCAACCCGGACGGCACCGCCCACGCCATCTGGTGGGGCAACAACACCACCGCCCCCGGCGGAGTGATAAACGCCCGCCCGATGCCCGGCGAGCCGACGAAGGTGATTGCGGTCCTCGGATCGTGCCACGACCGCCCCTGGGGCGCGCTCGGGATCATCGACCGCGCGAAGGGCGTCGATGGCCCGGAGCCGGTGGTCCGCACATGGCCCGCCGACTACCGGGATCACATCCACACCGAGGGGGAGGACTTTGACTCCACGAAGCGCTGGGTGGGCGTGAAGTACGCCGATCCGTTTCCGCTCGACGCGCGCAGATTCCTATGCGCGCGCCAGACGGAGGCGCCCGAGGTCCTTGCGGTCTGCTTTCTCGATCTCGACGGGCGCGAGATCGAGCTTTTCCGCGACGGCCCCGGCTGCCACAGCCCGATGCTCCTAGCGCCTCGCGCGAAGCCGCCTGTGATCCCCACGCGCCGCAGCTACGATTCCCCGCATGCGCCTGGCACGTTCTACGTCCAGAACGTCTATGTGGGCACGCACATGCAGGGCGTGGCGCAGGGGGCCATAAAGGCGCTGCGCATCGTGGAGAGCCCCGAGAAGAGAAGCTGGACCGGCCCAGCGGGCTGGTTCGGTCACGGCGAAGAGGCCGCCTGCATGAACTGGCACTCCTTCGAGAACAAGCGGATACTCGGGACGGTGCCGGTGGAGGAGGACGGCAGCGCGTACTTCGAGGTTCCGGCGAACACGTTCGTGTATTTCCAGGCGCTCGACGCAGAGGGGAAGATGGTGCAGTCGATGCGGTCGGGTACATATGTGCAGCCCGGCGAGAGGTATGGATGCGTCGGGTGCCACGAAAGCCGCGTGGGGGAGGTGCCGCCCGTCGCGGAG
Organism: uncultured Verrucomicrobiota bacterium; assembly: GCA_946615275.1. The sequence goes on from CAMOHV010000248.1 coordinate 1,897, forward strand.
CGTCCGCTCGCGATGCGCCGCGAGCCGTCGAAGATGAACGGATGGCATGGGCCGGCGCGCCTATACTCCTTCCAGAGGGAGGTGCAGCCGGTCTTCACGAAGCACTGCGTGGCCTGCCACGACTACGGCGGGAAGGCGGCCGGGAAGCTGAACCTCTCCGGAGACAGGGGCGCGTTCTTCTGCACGAGCTACGTGGATCTCTGGGCGCTTGGGTTCGTGACGTGCGCCGGCGGCGGGCGGGCCGAGATATACCCCGCCTACTCCTGGGGCTCGCACGCCTCGCGCCTCACGAAGAAGCTCTACGGCCACGGCAAATGCGCGCTCTCCGCGGAGGAGCGCGAACGCGTGATCACGTGGATGGACATCAACGCCCCGTACTATCCCATGTACGAGGTGGCCTATCCCGACAATCCCGGCGGGCGCATGCCCCTCTCCATCGCCGAGAAGAAGTGCCTTGAGGAGCTGGCGGGCGTGAAGATCGCGAACAGGCACGAGGCGCGCCAGCGCGAGCAGCTCGACTTCGACCGCCCCGAGTGCTCGCGGATCCTTTCGGGCGTCACGAACGCCGCCGTCCGCGCCGAGGCGCTCGCGATCGTCAAGGCCGGCGGCGAGCGCCTTAAGGAGAGGCCGCGCGGGGATGTCGTGGAGGGGTTCGTCCCCTGCGAGGCCGACCGGCGGCGCGAGGAGCGCTACCGCCGCCGCGCCGCCGAGGAGGAGCGCGTCTATTCCGCCATCCGCGAAGGCCGCAAGGTCTATGACGAACCTAGGCCATAGCGCTTCCAATGCGTGACGGCCAAAGGAAAATTTGGTAGAATATCCTTGTTCAACGCCCAGGGCCCTTGTGCCGGGCTGGAGGAAAAATGAAGAAGAGATTTGTGACTTTCGGTGAAGTGATGCTTCGCCTCAACCCCGAAGGGTATCTGCGCCTTTCGCAGGCGGATAGGCTCGTCACGTCCTACGCCGGCGGCGAGGCGAACGTGGCCGTGTCGCTCGCCCAGTTCGGCGAGGACGTGTCGTTCGTCACGAAGCTGCCGGACAACGACCTTGGCCGCGCCGCGCGCAACGCCGTGAGGAAGTTCGGCGTGAAGACCGACGACATCGTCTGGGGCGGGCCGCGCCTCGGCGTCTATTTCATCGAGAAGGGCGCGTCGCAGCGCCCCAGCAAGGTCATCTACGACCGCGCCGGTTCGTCCATCGCCCTCGCCAAGCGCGCCGACTTCGACTGGAGGCGCATCCTGCGCGGAGTCGGCTGGTTCCATGTGACCGGCATCACCCCGGCGCTCGGCGGCGATCTGCCCGCGATCTGCCTTGATGCCCTCAAGCTGTGCCGCGAGCGCAAGATCACGGTGAGCTGCGACCTCAACTACCGCGGCAAGCTCTGGTCGCGCGAAGATGCCGGGAAGACGATGGCGAAGCTCGTGCCGTACGTCGACGTCCTCATCGCGAACGAGTCTGATGCGGCGGACGTGTTCGGCATCCGCGCCAGGGGGAGCGACGTCGAGAAGGGCACGATAGACAAGGTCGGCTACGTGTCCGTGGCCGAGCAGCTCGTGGAGCGATTCGGCTGCAGGATGGCGGCGATAACGCTGAGGACGTCGATCTCGGCCTCGGACAACAAATGGTCCGGCCTCCTCTACGACGGCAAGGCGAAGAAGGCTTATTTCGCGCCGGAGTACGATGTGAGGATAGTCGATCGCGTGGGCGGCGGCGATTCGTTCGGCGGCGGGCTCGTGTACGCGCTCGCGAACGGATACAGGCCGCAGGCGGCGATCAATTTCGCCGTTGCGGCGTCGTGCCTCAAGCATTCGATTGAGAGCGACTTCAACCTGGTGACCGTGGAGGAGGTGGCGGCGTTGGCCGCAGGCAATGCGTCGGGGCGCGTCCAGAGGTGACATCGCCATAGCATTGTGCGCGGCGGTGCTTGCGGCGTGCGCGGCGGGGGAGTACTCGCCGCTGTGCGGGTATCGACCGCCGCCGAATGCGAGGTCGGTGCGGTTCGCGGAGAGTGGAACGATTGCGCGGCGGCTGCGATCCACCGAGATTCCGTCGGCCTGGGATTCGCGCGAGCATG
>CAMOHV010000249.1 GCA_946615275.1 uncultured Verrucomicrobiota bacterium
GGGCGGCGACAAGGGCTGCCGCTACGGGTGCCTCGGCTACGGTGCCTGCGCGAACGTCTGCCCCAAGCATGCGATCCGCGTGGAGGACGGCCTCGCGATCGTGGACAAGCGCCTTTGTATCGGCTGCGGGAAGTGCGTGAGCGTGTGCCCGCGCAAGATCATCGAGCTCGTCCCGGCGGCCGCGACGATCCACGTCCTCTGCAACAACCCGCTCAAGGGGCCGGAGGTTACGAAGGTGTGCGGCGTCGGCTGCATTGGCTGCCACCTCTGCGAGAAGAACTCCGGCGGCAAGGAGGCCGGGCACTTCACCTTCGACGGATTCCTGGCAAAGGTGAACTACGAGAATCCGCCGGATGACACGACGATCGTCGCGAAATGCCCTCGCAAGTGCATCCGCGAGGACGCCCACTTCGAGACAGGAGCGTGAGATACATGAAAACCGTCAAATCCCCATTCCAGTTCCCGGGCGGCGTCCATCCGCGCTACCACAAGGACCTCACGGAGGAGAAGCCCATCGAGGAGCTTCCCCTTCCCGGCACACTCGCGATATCGATGAGCCAGCACCTCGGCGCGCCCGCCAAGTGCCTTGTGAAGCCAGGGGACCACGTGGCCCTCGGCCAGCTCATCGGCGAGAAGAGCGGCTTCATCTCGGCGAACGTGCACGCGTCCGCAGCCGGCACCGTCAAGGCCATCGAGAAGCGCCCTGGCCCTACGGGCATGCTCGCCGACGCCGTGATCCTGGAGACGGACGCCGACCAGTCCAGTTCGCCGGCGGCCCTGTCGCAGCTCGACTGGAGCGCCGCCTCCCGCGAGGAGCTGCTTGCGCGCGTCGAGGCCGCCGGCATCTGCGGCATGGGCGGCGCGGGCTTCCCGACGTCTGTGAAGCTCAATCCGCCGCCGGACAAGCACTGCGAGTTCCTCATCCTCAACGGCGCCGAGTGCGAGCCGTATCTCTCGACCGACTGCCGCACGATGATCGAACGCGCCGACCGCATCCGCGTAGGCGTCGAGACCATGCGCCGCATCCTCGGCGGACCAGCCGTTCGCATCGCGATCGAGGACAACAAGCCCGCCGCGATCGCCGCCATGGAGAAGGCGTTCGCCAACGTCCAGGGCGACGTGGAGATAGTGGTCCTCCCCACCCTCTATCCGCAGGGCAGCGAGAAGCACCAGATCTACGCGACGGTCGGGCGCGTCGTCCCCGACGGCGCGCTCCCCATCGCGGTAGGATGCGTGGTGGAGAACGTCGGCACCGCCGCCGCCATCGCGGACGCCGTGGAGTACGGCCGGCCACTCACAAGCCGCGTGACGACGATCTCCGGCGACGGCATCGCCGAGCCGAAGAACGTGCGCGCGCCCGTGGGCACCTCCTACGCCGACCTCGCCGCGTTCTGCGGCGGCGAGAAAGGCAACGTCCGCAAGGTGATCTCCGGCGGGCCGATGATGGGCTTCGCCGTGCCGACGCTCTCCATCGCGACGACCAAGACGACCTCCGGCCTGCTGTTCCTGACCGACGAAAGCGTCTTCCAGTATTCGTCCAATCCATGCATCGGCTGCGGGCGCTGCCTGAGGGCCTGCCCGATGGGCCTCGACCCCTCCGCCATCTCCTGCGCCGTGGAGGCGGGGGACGTGGCCGACGCCGAATCGCGCGGCGTGATGAACTGCATCGAGTGCGGCGCCTGCTCCTTCGGCTGCCCCGCCTACAGGAGCATAACCCACTTCTGCCGACGCGCCAAGATATCCATCCGCGCCCGCATCGCCGCCGAAAAGGCCAAAGCCGCGAAGAAAGGTTGATAAGCCATGCTACCCAAGCAATCTGCAGAAAGATTCATTCTCTCAAGCTCTCCGCACCAGCACGCGCGCTCGTCGACGAGCGCGATAATGCTGGACGTGATCATCGCCCTTATGCCGGCCGCGTGCTGCGCCGTGTACTTCTTCGGGCTCAAGGCCGTGTGGCTCATCCTCACGTGCGTGGGCACGACGGTTGCCACCGAGGCCGCGTGCAGGCTTCTCATGGGCCGCGAGTTCTCGCTGGGCGACTTCTCCGCGGTCCTCACGGGGCTTCTCCTCGCCTTCAACCTGCCGCCGGACCTCCCCCTCTGGATGGCGGCCCTCGGCTCGGTGTTCGCGATCGCCGTGGCGAAGCAGGTGTTCGGCGGGCTTGGCTACAACCCGTTCAACCCGGCGCTCGCCGGGCGCGCCTTCATGCTCATATCCTTCACGGGGCCGATGACCACCTGGACGACGTCAACGTGGACGCTCAGCGCCGGCAGCGTGGAGGCGACAACCACCGCCACCCCCCTCGCCCTCATCAAGAAAAGCGCCGAAGGATACGATTGGTCGCAGGTCGCGCTCATAAAGGACCTCTTCATCGGCAACGTGAACGGCTGCCTTGGAGAGGTGTCCGCGTTCGCCCTCCTGGCCGGCGCGGCGTACCTCCTCTTCCGCAAGGTGATAACGTGGCACATACCTGTCTCGTTCATGGGCGCGGTCGCCATCTTCGCGGCGTTCAAGGGATGCGGCGCGCCGCCGCTCGTGCACGTCCTCTCCGGCGGCGTGGTGCTGGGCGCGTGCTTCATGGCCACCGACTACGTGACGAGCCCCATCACCCCTCTCGGCAAGCTCATCTTCGGCGCCGGCTGCGGCGTCTTCACCATGCTGATCCGCACGGCAGACCCCGCCAACGGCGGCTATCCCGAGGGCGTCTCCTTCTCGATCCTCGTGATGAACGCCTTCACGCCCCTCATCAACCGCTGGACGCGCCCGCGTCCCTTCGCCAGGCTGAAGATGAAAAGCTAGGCGTTCCGGCGGTTCCAGCAATCAAAACAGCTCCAGCAAGAAGAAACCATGAAGAAGATACTCCAGCTAATCCTCTCCCTGACCGCCATCTCGGCGGTCTGCGGCGCCATCCTCGCCATCGTGAACAGCTACACGGCGGCCCACATCAAGGAGCTGAAGGAGAAGAAGGCCTACAACGCGGCCAGGGCCGTCCTCCCGCCCGATGTCAAGGCGGTCGAGACCCGCCCTGATCCGGCCGACGGCAGCCAGAACGTCACAATAGGCTATTCCGACCCGGGCAAATCCAAGATCATCGGCTACGCCGTGCCCGGCACGAGCCAAAAGGGCTTCGGCGGAGACATCCGCCTCATGGTCGGCCTCACATCCGACCGGAAGGTCATCTCCTACCAGGTGCTCGCCGCGAACGAGACTCCCGGCCTCGGAGCGAAGCTGGGCGACGCAGAGTTTTCGAAGCAGTTCGGCGGCAAGATCGGCCCGTCGCTCAAGGTGAAGAAGGACGGCGGAGACATCGAGGCCATCACCGGCGCGACAATCACCTCGAGGGCCGTCTGCGACGCCATCGCCGACGCCTGTGCGCGCGTCGACCGCGTCGAGGGCAAGGCCGCCGCGCCGGATCCGGCCGCAAAGGCCGCAACGCAGGCTGAGACCGACCGCAAGGCCGTCGGCAAGGTGCAGACGCTCACCGACGAGATCGTCCGGAAGGTCCTTCCCCTGCCCGCCGCCGCGCTCAAGCAGATCCCCGCCGCGGAAGGCGACAAGTTCCCCTCCTACGTGGCCAAGGACGACGCCGGCGAGATCATCGGCTACGCCGTGGTCGGGACGGGAGAGGGCATGGGGCCGAACGGCAAGATAATCCTCCACATACTCTTCGGCTTCACCGCCGCCAAGACGCCATCGCTCCGCGGCCAGATCATGCTAAACCAGCCCGACGTCCAGATGACGGACATGGAGGCCGCCCAGCGCACTGCGCACACGAAGGCATTTGACGACGCCGCCAAGCGCATCATGCGCATCAAGGCCGACTCAGCCCATTGACTCGAGCAGCCTGCGAAGCTCTTCGCGGAGGCGCTCGGCCTCCGCCTCCTCTCCGTGCATCACGGCGTACTCTAGGAGCGCGTCAAGCCGCTTGATCGCCTCGAGGATGTCGTCTCTCTGGGGCATAG
>CAMOHV010000250.1 GCA_946615275.1 uncultured Verrucomicrobiota bacterium
CCCAGTTGATCGCGGAGGCGGCGGAGAGGGTCGAGTCGTTCAGCTGGTAGCCCCGTTGGAGATGGTAGGGCTTCCAACCGACCTTGACCGCGGCCTCCTCGTTCTCCGCGAGCGTCCACGGCATGAGGTAGCCGAACGTGCCCATGCGGTTCTCCTTCACCTTGTAGCCGCCGAAGTTGAGGAGCGCGAGGTTGACGAAACGCCCGAGCATCATGTTCTTCGGGGTGGAGATTTCGCCCTGCTCCGCGTCGAAGCCGAGCTGGCGCGCGACGGGTCCGTTCAGCCAGCAGTACGGCGTCCAGGCATGCGTCGAGGAGAGCGTCCGGCGGAAGTCGCCGTCCTTCATCGCCTCGGTGAAGGCAAGGAGCACGGGCATGAACTCGGCGGGGCAGCCGGACATCACGCCGAGCGCGGCGACGTGGCGCACCTTCACCTCGCGCATGGAGGGCGGGATCGCGCCGAGGGAGTCGTCGGCCTTGCGGTCGGTGAAGAGCAGGAACTCGTTCACGGCCTCCTCGGTGAGCGGCACGGTCGGGAGGCCGTCCGAGGCGAACTCGGCCGTTGGACGGTAGACGTCCGCCGCCCCGAGCGGTTCGGTGAGCGCGGCCTTGATGCGGGGCCAGAGGATCTTGCGGGTGTTGTCGAGCAGTTCCTCGCGCGTATGCGAGGCGAACGCGCCGGGGTATTCCGCCACGCGCAGTTTCTCGATGCCGGCCGAGCGGGCCGTGGACTTCGCCTGCGTCACGAAGCCGGGGCCGGCGATCATGACGGACGGGATGCCGAGCATCTCGGCGGCGATGCAGGAGCCGGTCTCCTTCGGCGTGCAGAGCCCGCATCCGCCGTTGCCGGAGATGACGGCGTCGACCTTCATCTCCTTCAGCTTGCGCTGGAACTCGTCCTTCTCGCGCCGCACCACGCCCGGGCGCGGGTAGGGCCCCGCCGAGCCGATCTCGCTAAGAAGATAGACCTTCGCATTCGGGTATTCTGCGAGGATTAGCCGCTTCAGCTCGGGATGCGTGACGTTGGCCATGAAGCTGCCCCCCACGAGCGCGATCGTCCTGCCGTCCAGCGACTCGAGGCGCGGCGCGGACTTTATCGGCTCCACGGCGGACTCCGGCACGGGCGACAGCACCGTGTACGCCGCCTCGCCGCCAGAGGGAAGCGGACATGCGCCATCCTTGCATTCCGCCGCCGGCGCGTTGATCGCAAATGCGAACGTCGCGGCAATCGGCATCGTCTTCAAGATGTTCATTTTCCGTTTGTCCTTTCGATGTTTCCTATCAGCGGAAATCCTCGAACGCCTCGGCATGCGGAGATGTATGAGGGGGGGCGCTATTCGCCCTTGAGCTCCACGCGGCGGATGATCTGGTCCTGGTAGCACTTGTCCAGCTCCACGAAGTATCCGCTCCAGCCCCACACGCGCACGATGAGGTGCCGGTGCGCCGAGGGGTTTCTCTGCGCGTCCAGGAGCACGTCGCGGTTTATGGTGTTGATCTGCATCTGATGCCCGCCGCGCATTATGAAGAACTTGACGAGCTGGGCCACCTTCTCCACGCCGTCCGGCTCGCGGAAGGCGCTGTCGTGGATCTCGATCGTGAGCGGCCCGCCGTTGCACACTGGGACGAGATCGGGCTCCGTGAAGGAGCGGACGACGGACACGGGCCCCTTCACCGGCACGTCGAGCGACGGGGCGTAGTTGGCGCTGAACGGCTCGCCCCTGAGGCGTCCGCAGGGAGAGGCCGGAAGCTCCTTGACGTGCCAGATGTAGTACATGGCGCTGCCAAGGCCGGGGCGGAAGATGCCGCCGCGGTCGTTGCGCGCGCCGTCGAAGGCGTGGCCCCAGAGATCCACCGTCCATTTGGCCAGCGAGTCGGCGCGCGCGTCGGCGTTGCCCATCTTGGGCGCCGCGCGGGCGGCGGAGAGGACGTCCGGGCGAGAGGCGAAGTCCTCGTCGAGAAGCGAGACAAGCCCGGGGAGCGAGACGAGCCGCCTCGCGAATACGAGATCCTCCACCGCGGCGAGCGAGTCCACGGCCACCGCGAGGCCCGTGCCGTGCACGCCGAAGTTGTTGTACTTCGCGCCGTCGCAGATGTCGCGCGCGCGCTCGATGCATCCCGTGGATATGGCGCTCACGAACGGCCCGGGGAGTATCTCCACATGGGCGTACTTCTTCACGAGGGCCGCGGCGCGGGAGAGGACTTCGCGCTTGAACTCGGCCTTGACGTCGTCGAAGGACGAGGCGGCGGAGAGGCGGCGCAGCGCGGCGTCGAGGCAGCCGGGGAGGTTCACCGCGTCGATGTTGTTTATGTCCATCCCGCAGCCGGGAACGAGGAACTCCCAGCAGGCGGCTACGGAGTAGTCACGCGCGTCCTCCTTCGCGTAGCCCCACCGCTCCAGCGCGGGGATCACCACGTCGTCGTTGGCGTACTGCGGGAAGCCTAACCCCTCCTTGGTGAGCTCCGTTCCCAGCTCGTATGTCTCGAGCGGCGTCGTCTTGTCCACGCGGAGGTTGATCTTGGGGTCGACGAGCTTCAGCTCCCCGCACGCCTTGAGCGCGAGGCGGGAGAGCGCGTTGAAGGCGGGCTCGCCGCCGCGCGTCACGCCGCCCAGCATCACGCTCTGGCCGTTGTCGCCCTGCTGCACGCCGATGTAGAGGTCGCTGTCGCGGTTGCAGGCGACGAAGAACTCCTCAAGCTCCTCGAGGGCCGCATCCTCCGTGAGGCGGCCGGACTTCACGTCCGCCTCGAAATACGGGAGGAGGTACTGGTCGATGCGCCCGAGGCCGCAGTGGTATTCGCCTTCGCACCACATCGCGTAGTGGAGGATGCGCAGCGCCTGGAGCGCCTCGTGGAAGGTGCGCGCGCCCTTCGCGGGCACTCTCGCAAGCGTCTCCGCCACGCGCGAGAGCCCCTTGGCCTCGGCGGCGGCGCGGTAGCGCTCCGCCAGCTCCAGGACCGCCTTCACGCTCAATATGGCGTTCTCGAGGAACTCCACGCCCCTGGCGTCGCCTGCGGCGCGCGCCTCCGCGAGGCGGGCCTCCATGGCGGCCACGCGCGCGTCGAGGCCGTCGGCGATAGCCGGGCCGAAGTCGGCAGTGAGGTTGAACACCACGCCCTTCTCGCCGAACGCCGTGCCGGCGGCGCGGCGCGCGTCCATCTCGGCTTCGGTGTGGAGGTCTGGTATCTGCCGGACCGTGCGCGTGAACGCGATCGTCTCGCCGTCCATGAATGCCGGCGTCTCGGCGCGGAGCATCTCCTCGAGGCCGATCCTGGCGCGAGCCTCGTCGCCTACGCCCTCATCCACGAACCGCGCGAGAAGCGGCGCCCAGTCCACATCGCGGCGGAACTTCCTCTGCTCCTTGTCGAACGTCCTCTCCAAAAGGCCTTTAATCCTCTCAGTCATGGCTCGCTCCTTTCACGCAGGCGCTTCGCATCCTTCTCGATTTCCTGTATGGCAACGATAACCCGCCGGGCTTCTGCATCCTTGCCCTCTCTCACAAGTTTCTTGGCCATTATGCGCAGATTCCTCAACTGCTCTTCCAGTTGATCTGCACGCATCGATGCATATTCGCGCTTTCCCCCCTCTATTTCGCCCTTGACGCGCGAGATGGCGCTAGGCACAGACGAGCTGGCAGCTTCGTCTTTCTTGTTGGAGCAATGGAGATCCAAGACGCAAAGGGCCAGAACCCCCAGCAGAACAATGATCGTCCACTTTATACCCCTGGCATTGAAGAACATGCGCGGCTCCTTTGCAAGTCATCTAAACAAGATCCACACTCCATCAAGGCCCACGCGCACCGCGGTGGCGGAAGGCCCCGTTATCTCGCGGGCCGACGACGCGAGCGGCAGAACAGCCGCCGGCAGCGCGCAAAGGCACAGCCGCGACGCCATGCCCCGGCGGCAATTAGACGTATCGTCGTTTTCTTTTCGCATTGTCTTGTGTTCCTC
>CAMOHV010000251.1 GCA_946615275.1 uncultured Verrucomicrobiota bacterium
GAGCGCGCCCTACCGAGGGGCGATTCGGCGGTCACGCGGGACGCGTGACCCTACCCGGCGGCGGCGTCCAAGGGGGATCGCCTCATGCGATTTCGTCCGCATCATAATCTCATTTCGCGATGTGGCTCGGCCGAAGTCCGTGCCCTACCCCCGGCGGCGAGCGGATCTTCATGATCCCGCCCGAGACGGTGCGTGTGCTCGACATCTCTGGGAATTGAGAATATCTATCGGCGGGCCTTTGCGCTCGAGGGGTGGAGTCGGCGCCAGTCCCTCATCGTCATTCCGGTCTCGCGCTTGAAGAGCATCTTGAGTCCGTTCGGGTTGTCGAATCCGCATTCGCGCGAGATGGCGCCGATGGTCAGCCGAGTGCCGGAGAGCATCTGCTTGACGGCGCCCAGCCTGGCGTCGACGATGGCCTTGCGGATCGACTTCTTCTCGAACTCCTCGAACCGGAGATAGGCAAGGCGGCGAGATACGCCGAGGAAGGTGACGACATCGTCGACGGTCATGTCTCGCCTCGCGTTTCTGTGTATGTAGTCCATCCCCCTTTGGACGAGCGTCAGCCCCGGCGGCAGCACGCTCGTCGATCCGCGGTCCACGACGGACAATCTGGCCTTGGCGAAGATCGTCTTTCTTTCGACCTTCCCATTCCCCCTGCCCCTGCGCAGGATCAGCCGAAGCTGCTGGACCGCTTCGCGCCCGATGGCCTCATTGTCGGTGTCGATGCTCGAGAGCGTCGGCGTCGTACCCATGCAGACCAGCTCGTCGTTGTCGATGCTGAGAATGCGGATCTCGTCAGGGACCTTGATCCCCAGCCGGGTGCTGGCTTCAAGGACCTCCCGCGCACGGCGGTCGTGCCCCGCCAGGACGGCGGACGGCTTGGGCAGGGCGCGGAGCCAGTCTTCAAGGGCGGCGATGTCTAGTATCTCGTCCGTGGAATGTCTTGCAAAGCTCATGCCTTCGATCCCCGACCGCGCCAGCTCGTCGATGAATCCGCGTTCGCGCTGCCGCGAGAGGTATTGACAGTATTCCTCCCTGAAATGAACATAGCCGTAGGCGGCGAACTTTCCCATCCGCAGGAAATGCCGGGCGGCGGCGGCCCCGATCTTCTGCTCGTTGAGCGTGACGATGCGGATGTCGTGGATGCGGGCGGGAAGGCAGTTCTCGCGCGTGCCGATTACGACGAGAGGAATGTCGGACGACTGCAATATGGCTTCCAGGCGCGGGTCCTCCAGCTTGCTGGTGATGAACCCGTCAAGGCGATTCGTCCTGATCGTCTCGACGAGGCTTCTGTAGCCGACGGTGTCCCTGTCGCAGATGTGCAGCCGCCACGCCGTCTGGCGGGCTATTTCGGATAGAACCCCCTGCATGTAGCCGCGCCCCGAACACGTTGCGGCGTTGACGAGAAGGTAGATGTCTTTTGTAGTCGTTGTCATCGGCGATGATTATACCACATTTTCGCGTTGCATGAAATTGATGATTTTTTTTGCATGAACGAATATGTGGTTGTGTTGTCGCCAGGCTGAATCATTTGGTATAATCCAACTCGTCCACAAGAAGAGGAGCATTTTATGGAAACGAAAATTAACCTTGAAGTCTGGCTGGGCCTGGCGCTTTGCCTTGCTTGCCCCGTGTTGGCGGCGGAGAGGCTGGGCGACGGACGCTTCGAGTTCTCGCGTGCTGGATACTGGTCCATACCGGATTCCCCGCGCCACGTGACGCCCATCAACGCGGGATGGGAGTTCTCGCTGGATGAATTCAAGACCGTGCGCAAAGTCAATCTGCCCCATTCCATCGACGAGGGCGAGATCGGTTTCGCCGCTTCCGGCGGCGTCAACCGCCGCCAGCCGGCTTGGTATCGCCGCGCACTTTCCTGGAAAGGGGGAAGCGCACGGCAGTTTCTGCATTTCGAGGCCATCATGGGGAAATGCCGGATAGCCGTGAACGGGCAGAAGGTGGCGGAGCACTTCGGCGGGTACTTGCCGATCCATGCGGAGGTGACGGGCGTCTTGAGGCCGGGGGCAAATGCCATAGAGGTCTGGTGCGACAATTCGGACGATCCAAGCTATCCGCCGGGCAAGCCGCAGGACCAGCTGGATTTCGCGTACTTCGGGGGCATCTACCGAGACGCCTATCTCGTGGAAACTGCGGACGTCTATGTGACGGACACGGACAAGGGCGGCGTCTATGTGACGACAAAGCTTGGCGAAGAGGGCGTATGGACCATCAACGCGGACGTCACGCTGGGCGGGGACGTGCAGGGCGCCGTGACGCGCTTCGCGTATGACGGGAAGGCCGTGTTGCTTCCGCTGAAGTTGACGGATCCCGCCGTCTGGACGCCCGAGGCGCCGAATCTGCATCTTCTGCGCGTCGATGTCGAGAAGGCCGGACGCATCGTCGATTCCGTCGGCGTCAAGTTCGGCATCCGGGACTTTTCGATCGACATGCAGGGAGTTGTCCTGAACGGCAGCCGCTATGCGAAAAAGTTGATCGGAGCGAACCGGCACCAGGACTACCTGTTCATCGGGAACGCGCTGGCGAATTCGCTGCATTGGCGGGACGTGAAGAAATACAAGGACTGCGGCATGAACATTTTCAGGTGCGCGCACTATCCGCAGGACCCGGCCTTCATGGACGCCTGTGACGCGCTTGGCATGTTCGTGATCGTGGCGACGCCCGGATGGCAGTTCTGGCCGAAGAACGACCCCGTGTTCGAGCAAAGGGTCTACGACGACATAGAGAAGATGGTCCGTCGCGACAGGAGCAGGCCTTCCGTGCTCATGTGGGAACCGATTCTGAACGAGACGCGCTTCCCGGGGAGCTTCACGACGAATGCCGTCGCGATCGTCAAGCGGGAGGCGCGGGCGCCGAACTATTGCGCATGCGACGCCATGTCGGCGGGGTCTGGCGCCTGCGACGTCAATTACGGGTGGAGCGGCAAATCCAAGCAGCCTCCCGCGCGGCCGGTGTTTTGCCGAGAATGGGGCGATTATCCCGACGACTGGTCGGCCCAGAACTCAAGCTCGCGCGTGGCGATGGAGTGGGGTGAACGCGCGATGGTCGCCCAGGCCTGGCACTACATGTACGAGTCCCCATGGCCGAGCCTGGCGGGACAGCTGGCGACGCCTCCCCATCATTTCGGAGGGACGCTCTGGCATGGAGCGGATCATGCGCGCGGTGGGCATCCGGAGAACTTCTATGGCGGAATCCTGACGTACTGCCGGCGCAAGAAGTACTCCTGGCATGCATTCAAGGCCGCGTTGACGGAAAGCCCGTATGTGTTCGTCGCGCATGAGTTCGCCCCCTATTCGCCTGCGGAGATCCCCGTCTACTCGAACTGCGCCTACACGGCGACGTGGCTCGGCAAGCCATTCGTCCCCGGCCAGACGGAGTTCGTGTACTCCGAGGAGCAGGCTCTTACGTACAACGGCAATCACGTCGTGCATCCGCGTTGGAAGGACGCCGTGTTCAGGGTCCGTCTGCCAGACGGGACGGAGCAGGTCCGCGGGAGGTCCAAGCGCTTTCGGAAGATGGTTCTCGAAGCCGATTTCGACGGATTGGCTCCAGTCGCGGACGGCAGCGATCTCGTGGCAGTGACGGCAATGATGGCGGACAACGAGGGAATCCCGAAACGGTACATCCGCGAGAAGGTCAGGTTTGAAGTCGAGGGCCCGGCCGAGATCGTCGGGGAGAACCCGCAGGAAACGCGCTGGGGCGAGGCGACGGTGCTGATTCGGATGAAGGAGCGGACGAAGCCCGAGCCGATCACGGTCCGCGCCGGACTGGTGCGCCAGGGGAAGTACGTCCGGCAGAACGGATATGTCACGTTCACGCCGGGATCGCTGTCCGTGCGGCAGGGGACTGTTCCGTTTGACGACGGCAGGAAGATCCACGATCCCGTGGAGCGGCAGCAGCTGGAGTTCAATTTCCAGGGCATGTGAGAA
>CAMOHV010000252.1 GCA_946615275.1 uncultured Verrucomicrobiota bacterium
AGGCCTTCCGCCGAGGCGCAGAGGACTTCATGCTCGCCGGGCGCAGGGTCGCACACGAACGGCGCGGAGCCGACAGTCTCCCCCTGCGGCACGCCGTCCAGAAACCACCAAAGGCGTCCGTTCTGCGAATTGCCATGCACCTTGCAGACGACTCGCTGCTTCAACGGGCCTGGGGCGAGCGTGAACACAGCCCCCTCCTCAGGCGCGGCGATCACGAGCTTCGAGGCGGCGCCGCCCCTGAACGCGGCAAGCGCAGGATCCTCGCGCTCCACAACCTTGCCGTTGGCGTCGCGCGAATGGACTGGGCAGAGCGCAGGGGAGGAACGCCCCTTGACGGCGCGGCCCTCCTCGGTCTGGGGGCAGTCGGGATTCGCGGGGAGGCCGGTCTTCGAGCAGATGGTGCGGCGGATGACGCCCGCGGGCTCCACGAACCAGGGGCCGTCGTTGCGCGGATAGAGCGCGCGGGCTATGCGCCAGGCGTGCGGGGCGGCGTCGCGCGCGCCAACCACCTCGCCGCCGGCGGTGCCGCCGGCCGGATCGCCGCACCATACGCCTATCACGTAGACGGGGTTCCACACGATCGTCCAGGCGTCGCGGCAACCGGCGCTGGTGCCGGTCTTCCACGCGAAGCGCGGCATTACGACATCGGCGACGTGCCCAAGGGAATGGGAGCGGCGTTCGTCGCCGGATAGCATGTCGGAGACAAGATAGGCCGACGCCGGGGAGAATTGGGAATTGAGAATCGAGAATTGAGAATTTGGGAGGGGCGACGGGGGGATGTACTGTCCGGCGCGGGCAAGGGCGCCGTAGGCGGCGACGAGTTCGAGGAGCGTGACCTCGACGTTGCCGATGGCCATGCCGAGACCGAACGAGGAGTCGGGGGCGTTCATGTGCGAGAAGCCGAGGGAGCGGAGGCAGGCGCCGAAGCGCGGGACGCCGGCCTTCTGGAGAAGGCGGACGAACGGGAGATTGAGCGAGAGTACGAGCGAATCGCGGAGCGTGACGGCGCCGCGATGGCGGGCGTCGAAGTTCGCCGGGCGGTAGCCTTTGAAGGCCATGGGAACGTCCGAGAGGCGCTCTTCAGGGGTTACGAGGCCGCGGTCCATGGCAAGGGCAGAGAGGAATGGCTTGAGGGTGGACCCGGCGGGGCGGGGGGCGACGGCGGTGTTTACCTGCCCGCGCTCGCGGGAGAAGTAGTCGCCGCTGCAGGCGAGGGCGATGATGGCGCCGTCGGATACGCGCATGACCACGGCGGCGGAGGCGGGGCGAGAAGATTGAGAATTGAGAGTTGAGAATTGAGAATTCTGGCGCGAGGGTGAAGTGGCAGAAGATGGGGTTTGGGAGATGGCGGAGACGACTTCGGCGGCGATGGACTGGATGTCGGGATCGAGGGCGGTCACGATGTCGCCGCCGCCGGGATTGCGCGGATCGCGTCCGACGGCGCGCAGCGCCCAGTCGCAGTAGTGCGGATGGAGGAACGGGCGCGGGGCGCGGTTGAGGACGGGCTTGACGGTGCGGGCCCACTGCGCCTGCGCCTCGGAAAGGCAGCCTGTCTTCACCATGCGCGCAAGGACATACTCTCGGCGCTTGAGGGCGCGCTCCGGCCAGCGGTCGGGCCGGAAGCGCGACGGCGCCTGCACCATGCCCGCGAGGAGTGCGGCCTCGCCGGGCCCCAGATCCTTGGCGCCCTTCCCGAACCAGCCCTGCGCGGCGGCCTCCACGCCGATGAAGTTCGAACCGAACGGGGCGCGGTTGAGATACTGCGAGAGTATCCAGCACTTGTCGCGCTCGCGCTCCATCTTCATGGCGCGGATCGACTCTACCCACTTCTCGAAGAGGCTCTTGTGGTGCGGCTTGATGAGCCGCACGGCCTGCATGGTGATGGTAGACGCGCCGGAGATGCGGCGCCGCCAGACGATGTTCTGGAACGCGGCGCGCAATGCGCTCAAGGGGCGCACGCCGCAGTGCCGCCAGAAGTCGCCGTCCTCGGCGGCGACGAGCGCCTTCACGATCCAGTCGTCGGGCGAGGCCGAGTAGTAGGGGCGGCAGTCGGAGTCGCCAGGGCCGAGCGAGACGCGGATCACGCCGCCGGAGGAGTCGCGCAGGACGATGCCGCCGGGATAGGAATCGGAGCCCTCGGGGGACCAGTCTATGGTGAACCAGGAGACGAGGAAGACGAGGATGGGCAGAAGAACGACGAGGGAGATAGCGGGAATTGAGAATCGAGGATTGAGAATCGAGAATCTGGACAAGCCGGGAGGGCGCGTGTCATCACGCGCCGTGGTTGCGGCGTCCGGGGACGTCCGACCTCCCTTCTTGCCTTTCCACCATCTCACCTTTCCACCTTTATCCGCGAGGGGGCTGTGACGGCGTGTATCTCGGGGGCGTACATCGCCTCGACGGTCGGGCCCGGGAGGATGAATTCGCCGGAGGTGACGACGCGCAGCGGATAGGAGAAGGTGGCCGTCTCGCCCTTCGCGAGGCGGAACGCCTTGGAGAAGACGAGCATGCGGTCGTCGCGCGCGTCGGAGCGCATCACCCAGTCGTGCGCCTTGGGCTTGAACCAGGGGTACACGGAGGGATCGAGCGGGGCGTGGACGGGCTCGAGCGCGGCAGGGAAGATGTCCTGCACCACGAGATCCGCGAACTCGCGCGACTCGGAGGCTGTGATCGCGATCTGGGCGATGAGGAGATCGCCGCGCTCGATGTTGGAGAGATCGGCGTCCTTGCCCTCGGCGGTGAGGAAGCGGCGGACGATCGAGATGCGCGAGGATTCGTTCGTCACGGACTCCGGGCGCGGCAGCGCGATCTGCCGCCATGTGAACCAGGCGTCCCCTGTTCCGGCGTTGGAGAGGGAGACGTCGCCGCCGCCCTTCACCACGCGGCGCTGCTTGGCGGGAAGCGCCTCGGCGGCGCCGGAGCCAACGGCGAGGGTGAGCTGGGGAGCGCCGTCCTTGAAGGGATGATGGCGATAGTAGGAGCCGAGCGCGACCAGAGCATGCGCGTTCTCGCAGGTGGTGCCCCAGCTGAGACGGGAGGCGTCGCGCTTGGAGGTGAGCCACTGGACGAGGCGCGGGAGGCGGGCGTCGGAGGGGTCGACGTCGAGAAGCGCGAGAAGGGCGAACGACGCCTCCTTGACGGACGTGGGGGCCTCGGCGCCGTCCTTCACGAGCTCGGCTGCGCGGTCGCGGTCGCCGAGGCGGGCGAAGGCGCGGGCGAGGCGGGCGCGGGAAAGCAGCGAGAGCTTGGCGCGGGCGTCGTAGAGGCGCAACATGCGGTCCTTCTCGGGATTGCCGGCAAGGGCGAGCGTATGGCAGGCGTAGGCAGAGACGGCTGTGTTCGTGCTCACGCTCCATCTGCGGAGAAGATTGAGGACGCGCGACTTGACGGACGCATCGGGAGGCGCGCCGAAGGCGTCGGCGGCGATGAGGAAATGCGCGGCGTAGAGGGAGACCTCGCGGTCGTGGGGGGCGTAGTTGCAATCGGGCCACATCACGAAATCGGAGGCGCGGAGCATCGAGGAGACGCGCTTGACGCCGGCGGAGACGTAGACGGCGCGGTCGGGCGCACCCTTCTCGGCCGAGGCGGAAAGTGTGTTGAGGAGTCCGCCTGCGGCGATCAGCGGGAAGATGCGGGAGGAGGTCTGCTCCAGGCATCCATGTGGGTAGTCGGCAAGCCAGTCAAGGGCGGAGGTCAGCTGCGCGAGCGGCGAGGTGGCTGGGGTGAAGACGCGCACCGTGGCCTCGGGGACGCCGGAGGCTGGGGCCGGGAAGGTGCGCGTCTTGCCGGGCGCGAGGCTTTCGGCGCCGGCCGTCTCGCGGGCGGCGACAGCCGGGCGCACGGGGATCTCGATCGTCTGCTCGTGCGTTTCGCCGGAGCCGGAGGCGCGGAAGCGGATGAGGCCCTGG
>CAMOHV010000253.1 GCA_946615275.1 uncultured Verrucomicrobiota bacterium
CGCCGAAGTACGTGTTCGTGTTCATCGGCGACGGGATGTCCACGCCGCAGCGGATGGTCGCGGACGAGTTCTCGCGCGAGTCCGGGCGCGGCCCGCTCGCGATGAACTCGCTCCCCTACCAGAGCACCACGCGCACGCGCTCGGCGAACGCGCTTATAACGGACTCCGCGGCGGCTGCGACGGCAATCGCCTGCGGCGAGAAGGCGAACAACTGCGCCCTCGGCGTGGCGCCCGACGGCTCCAGGCTCGAGTCCGTGGCCGAGCTCGCGCACAGAAAGGGCATGAAGGTGGGCATAATGACGACCGTCACGATCGTCCACGCCACGCCCGCCGGATTCTACGCGCACCGCAACTCGCGCGGCGAATACTACAACATCGCCCTCGACCTGATCGACTCCGGCTTCGAGTTCTTCGCGGGCGGCGGCGTGTACGACAAGTACGACGACGCCAAGAGCCCCGGCTACCGCGGCAACGTCTTCGACCTCGCGCGCAGGGCCGGCTACGTCCTCGCCACGAACAGGGCAGACTTCGCCGCGCTCGGGCCCGGATGCGGCAAGGCCTGGGGCGTGTTCGGCAAGACCAGCCTTGAATTCTCCATCGACCAGACCGGCCGCTACCCCTCCCTCGCCGACATGGTGGCGAAGGCCGTGGAGCTTCTCGACGGCCCGCAGGGGTTCTTCATCATGGCCGAGGGCGGGATGCTCGACTATGCGGCCCACGCCAACGACCCCGCCACCACCGTGCGTGAGGTGCTGGCGCTCGACGACGCCGTGAAGACGGCGCTCTCGTTCGCCGGGAAGCACCCCGACGAGACGCTGATCGTCACGACGGGCGACCACGAGACGGGCGGCATGGCGATGGGCTTCGCCGGGACAGGATACAAGTTCCACGTTGGGCTGCTCGCGAATCAGAAGAGCTCCACGGAGACGTTCTCCAACATGATCGCGGGCCGGATCGCGGAGGACGCGTCGTTCAGCTTCGACGACGCCAAGCGCCTTGTCGCGGAGAACTTCGGCCTCGTGTTCGACGCGGCCGAGGCCGACACCCCCGAGAAGAAGCTGCTTCTCCTCAGCAAGGCCGAGGTGGACGGGCTCAGGAGGGCGTTCGAGAGCGACGTGCGGTTCGTCAAGGCCAAGGAGGTCGAGACAAAGGCGCACGACGTGCCGCGCCGCCGCCAGTTCGCCGCCGCCGCGAAGCGCCTCCTCTCCAACCACGCCGGCGTGGGCTGGAGCTCGGGGGCGCACACCGCGCTCCCCACGATGACGACCGCGCAGGGCTGCGGCGCCGAGAACTTCATCGGCTTCCTCGAGAACTACGACATCGCGCGCAAGCTGAAGGCACTGCTCAGGTGAGGAAACGCGACGTCATACCGCTTCTCGCGCTCATGGCGGCGAGCGCCGCGCTCTGGCTCGTGCCGGGGCCGAGGCTCCTCGCGCACGACGAGGGGCGGACGGCGCGCGCGCGCGTGGTCTCCACCGACGACGCGAACATGGAGAAGCTCGGCCTCGTCGACTACGGCACGCAGCATCTCGAGGTGGAGGTCCTGGACGGCCCCGAGAGGGGGCGCAGGTTCAAGGCCGGCAACGAGGTGCGCGCGCAGCTCGACATCGACAAGATATTCCGCCCGGGCGACACGGCGCTCGTGGTGATCCCCCCCGGCGGCGCGAAGGACGGCGACACGCTCGTCGCGCGCGACCACTGGCGCAACGGCTGGGGGGCCGCGTTCTTCCTCCTCTTCTGCGCGCTCCTCTGCTGGTTCGGCGGATGGATCGGCGCGAAGGCGCTCTTCAGCTTCGTCTTCAGCTGCCTCGTGGTGTGGAAGGCCGTGGTGCCGCTGTGCCTGAGGGGGTGGCCGGCGTCGTGGATCGTCTTCGGGGCGGTGTGCCTTCTGACGGGGGTGATCATGTACCTCGTGGCCGGGCCCACGCGCAAGGGGCTCGCGGCGTTCTCGGGGGCGATGCTGGGCGTGTTCGCGGGCCTCGCGCTCGCGCACCTCTTCGGCGCGCTCATGCACATCAACGGCGCGACGCTCCCGTACGCGCAGGCGCTGCTCAACTCGGGGTACGAGTCGCTCGACCTCGCGGACGTCTTCGTGGGCGCGGCGGTGCTCGCCTCCAGCGGCGCGGTGATGGACCTCGCGATGGACGTCGCGGCGGGCGTGGACGAGGTCGCGCGGCGCAATCCGGAGCTCCCCGCCCGCGAGCTCTGGCGCTCCGGGGTAAGGATAGGCCGCAGCGTGGTCGGCACGATGACCACAACTTTGCTCTTGGCATATTCGGGCGGATATATTACACTATTGATGGTGTTCGCGGCACAAGGGACGAAGCCGGCGGACTTCCTCAACTCTACGCTCGTCTCCGCGGAGACGGTGAAGACGCTCGTGGGAAGCTTCTCGCTAGTCCTCGTGGCCCCCTGCACCGCCCTCGCGGGCGCATTCATCTTGAAAGGAAAAAGAAAATGAAAAAGAACGCAATACTGCCGCTGGCGTGCCTGGCGGCGATACTCGCCGGGTGCAGCGACGCCCCGGACGACGGTTCGGACGACTTCGCCAAGGGCAAGGCGGCGTACGAGGCGCGCGACAACAAGGGCGCCGTGAAGCATCTCGCGGCGTCGGTGAAGCTGTGCCCAACGAACATCGAGGCCCAGACGACGCTCGCGATGGCGAGCATCGCGCTCGGCGAGCTTGAGTCGGCCGACCGCGCCGCCAAGGCCGCGCGGGAGCTCGCGCCGGACTCCGCGGAGGTGCTCCTCCTCGACGCCGAGGTGGGCTGGATGGCCAAGGACTTCGCCCGCGCCAAGTCCGGCTACTCGGCCGTCGCGAACGCCAGGCAGCTCCCCAAGGAGCTCCGCAGCCAGGCGTTCGCCTCGCGCGCGGTGGTGGAGCTCGCGGAGAACGAGTTCGACCAGGCGCGCATCTCGCTCTGGCACGCCATGCGCCTCAATCCGCGCAACGCCGCAGGATGGTACCACCTCGGCGTCCTCTCCCGCGACACGTGGAAGTTCGACGACGCGGCGCTCCAGCAGTTCGAGATCGCCGCGAAGTATCTCGACCCGTCCAGCGACCGTGCGCGCGACATCCTGCGCAACGTGATACCGGCCCTGCGCGACGCCGTGTCGCGCGCCGCCGCCGCGAAGCCCGGCGTCACCAACCGCGACCCCGGCGCCGCCGCTAAGCTCATCTCCGAGGGCGAGGCGCTCGTCGCCAAGAAGTTCATCACCAAGGGCATCAAGAAGTTCGCCGCCGCGTACGAGGCCGACCGCTTCTCCTACCCAGCCGCGTGGAAATACGCGAAGCTCCTCGCCGCCACCGACAAGACGGCGGCCGGCGTCGACAAGACCCTCTCCGTGTACATGGCCGCGCTCGACGCGAAGCCAATCTCCAAGGAGGCCAACCTCGCGGCATCCCGCTACGCAATCGAGAAGAAGCGCTGGGCCACCGCCGTGAAGATACTCAACCGCGCCCTCGCCTACTATCCAGACGATAAGCAGCTTCTGCGCCTCTACGCCGACGCGCTGCAGGCGACCGGCGACGCCAAGACCGCGGCCCTCTACAAGGCATGGATCAAGGAGCTTTGATGCCGGCCGACCTCTCCATCAGCGAGATCGCCATGTTCGGCACCATCGCCGTTGGCGTGGTGATAGGCCTCTTCCGCGGCCTCTCCGGTGGCCTTGGCACGCTTGGCGGCATCGCGGCTGGCGTTGCGGCGGGCTGGTTTCTGCTGGACCCGCTGACGTCCTTCGTCGAGGCGCGCGGATGGTTCCAGCAGCCTCTCGCCCTGAGGGGGGCGGTGCTTGTGGCGGACGGCGTGGCGGGGCTCGTCGTCTTCGGCCTCGTAAGGCGCATGATCGAGAAGTTCGTCAAGTTCCTCGTGCCGGGCACGCTCAACGTCATCCTCGGCGG
>CAMOHV010000254.1 GCA_946615275.1 uncultured Verrucomicrobiota bacterium
CCCTGATCTTCGCGCCCTGCGCGATGCGCTTCGCGAGCGGCGCCGCCGCGAGCGAACCGATGTTGAAGATCGGCGCGGCAAGCGCGGACAGCTTCAGGAAGGCTCTCCGCCTCATAGTCACTTCCTCACGATCTCCACTGCGTCCACCCAAACGCCCCTGTGCGCGGGGCTCTCGGTGCACTTGCCCTTGTCGAAGCGGCCGGGGCCGATCCACACGTAGCTGTCGTCGGTGGGCCTGAAGGTGCAGACGTCGTACCACGCCCAGCCGTCCTTGACGTCCTTCGCCTTGAGCGAAAGCCCTTTCCCGAGGCCGCGCTTCTGGACGGGGTCGTACGCCCCCGCCCAGAAGACCTCGGCGGCAGGCGGCGCGTCCTTTCTGACATCCGCGCGCAGGCGCACGCGCACGAGGTAGTCCACGCCGGGATCGTAGGCCACGGACCTCATCGGGAAGTTCGCGCTCCACTCGTAGTGCTTGAAGGACAGCTCGATGGACTTCCCCTTCTCGGCCTTGGCGTCGGCCACGAGACGACCCATTCCCGGATGGAAGGCGGTCGCGTAGGCGCGCGCGGAGTCCGATGCGGCGCGGGCGATTCCCGACTCCACGATGCCCTCAAGCCGCGTGCGGAAGTTCTCGGTGCTGCCGCGCCTCTCGGCTATGCGGATGTCCTTCGCCTCGTCCATGGCGGCGAGCATGGACCGCGCAAGGCCCGCGGAGTCGGCCACGCCCTCGAAGCGCTCGGGGTGGCGCGTGACCCAGTAGGTGCGCGTGCCGCGCAGGAAGCGCGTGTAGTCAGTCGAGAAGGCACCCATGCGCACGTTGTAGCCGTAGGAGGGCGCCTCGCCCTTCACGGCAGACTCCGCCTCGCGCCAGAGCGCGGCGTGGCGGGAGAGCATCTCGGCCGTGAGCGCGGGCGAGCCGACGTCCTCGAAGATCGTGAGCGCGCGCTTGGGGTCCGCCCCTACCCACCCGCGCTGGGCCGCCTGCGTCTCCTCGAATATCCGCCTCGCGATCGGGGCGGCCTTGCCGAAGTAGCCGGCGAAGAAGCGGTCTATGAGATCGTCCGCCGGCAGCTCCGGGTTCCACATCCACTTCGCGATGAGCCACGTCTTCAGCTCGGCCATCCATGCGTGGCGGCCCTGGTATCCGCCCTGCTCGAAGAGGCTCTTCACCTTGTTGGCGCGGAAGAAGCGGATGTTGTCCTGCAGGACGCCCACGTTCGGGAACGCGTGGGGGTAGTGGCGGAAGTTCACGGTGTAGTCCCAGATGTAGAGCTGGTCGGTCTGCGCGGCCCAGCCCTCGATGTCCTTCACGAACTTGACGTTCTCCGAATACGGGCTCGTGGCGATGGGGCGCGCGAAGTCGCACTCTATCGTGCAGAGGCAGGGCATCACGTTGCGCCTCAGGCGCGTCTTCTTCGGCGGCTTGCGCGTGTACTGGTAGGCGAGCGTCTCCACCACCTTGTCGGGGAACTCCCTCTCCACGGCCTCCGCGACGGCATTCACGAAGCGCACCATCGTGCCGGCGTGGGACTCCTCCTCGTCGTCGATCGCCTTGCACGCCGGGCACTCGCAGAAGCCGCGCCAGTCGTTCTGGCTCACCCCGAAGTATTTCGCCGTGGGGTCGCGGCGGATGGCAGCGAGGACGCGCTCGGTGACTATCCTCAGGACGTCCGGGTTCGTGAGGCAGAGCTGGGAGTGGTCCTTCACGCGCTTCCCCTTGATCATGCTGAAGTACTCGGGGTGCTTGTCGAAGAACTCGTCGGGCGGCATTAGGCGGTTGAAGGTGTGGCAGTTCCCGAGGCCGCCGCCGAAGCGGTGGGAATGGCCGCCGTGCTTCGCGCCGATGCGCTGAGAGTTGCCGTTGAGGCGAAGCCGGGCGGCGAAATCGCCCTTGAAGGAGTCGAACCATAGCGGCTCGCGCATCTCGAAGGCGGGGCGCTCGGAGCGGTCGAGCCCGGCGGGCACCGCGAAGGCATCGGCCTTCGGCGCCACCTCGTGCCACGACGCGAACCAGCCCACTCCACCATACGCCTCAAGAAGCTCGTACACGCCGTAGAGGACGCCGCGCGCGCCGCCGGACACCACGAGGTCACGCCCCTCCCACCTTAGGCGGAAGCCATCTTCAAGCGCGGGGTCGAGAACGATCCTGACTGCGGGGCGCACGCCCTTGCCGGTCACCACCGGCAGCTTCACGCCCGTGATCTTCTCCACGTATTTGGAAAGCTCCTCGGCGGCGTATTTCTGCGACGGGGCGGCGTCCGCCGGGATCGACACGTCATACGCCGCAGGCTCGCCGCGCACCGCGACCTTCACCAGCTCCTTGGGCGGCAAAAGGAGGTACAGGAGGCCGTCCAGGCTGTCGCCGGGCATGGGCTTCAAATCCATCGAGAACTGGCGCTGCCAGTTGGCGTGGTCCACGCGGATTCGTATCTCGTTCACGCCCCTCTCAAGGTCGAACTCTGTCTCCACCTTGTTCTTGCCGTTGCGGTTCATCGACTCCTTGAACACCTGCCGCCCGTTCACATGGACGACCAGCCCCAGCGTGGCGGAGAACGTCTGGTGCGAGAACACGGCCTTCACCCTGCGGGCCTTCTCGGAGACGACGCGCCGCACCGCCCAGAAGCTATCGAGGTTGCCCCCGAAGAACGCCTGCCACGGATCGAGCGAGCCCGGCGCGTTGAAGCCCGTGTAGTCGTAGGTGGGCGTCACGAGCGACCACGGGCCGGAGAGCGCCTCATCCGCCGCCTTGCCCGGAACGGCGTTGGACTGCCAGTTCTGCCCGTGCCACGCCTGCGGGAAGTCCCACGGACGCGAGACGAGCCATGGCGCATGGATGGACACAGTCTCGAAGACGGCCCCCTTTGGAAGATCCGCCGCGAGCTTCACCTCGTTGGTGAGCCGGTCGGGACGCCCTCGCACGACGAAGAACCCCTCGCGGCCCTTGTCGTTCCTGTCGACCACGCTCCACCCTTCGGGGAGGGATATCTGCATCGCTACGCCCTCCGCCGGCGCCTTGAGGTCCGGCGTGTCGTGCCAGAACCAGTCGATCCTGTATCTGCACTCGCCGGAGTAGAGCGTCTTCGTGAGCGGCCTCAGCCGCCAGGCGATGGAGCGTTTCTCCTGCGCGTTCTGGCTCTTCAGCTCGGCGGCGTAGGCGGCGGAGATGAAGTCCGCGCTCTTCCCCTCGCCAAGCGCGCGGCAGAGCTCGCGCGCCATGGCGAGATGGCCGAGCTTGCGGGGATGGACGAAGTCAGGCACTGGCTGGAAGGACGTGGAGGCGCGGCGGCAGTCCTCGATCGCGCCCTGCACCGCGTCGCCGAACTCCGCCACGGCGTAGCCCTCCTCGGCGGCCACCTTCCTCAGCCGCTCGGACATGCGTTCGCGCACGAGGTTCTTCGGCGATCCGGGGTCGGCCGTGAGCGGCGTGGTGGTGCAGAGGATCATTCCGCCCGCATGGGTGCGCTCGCGCAGGGCGGCGGCGAGGCTCTTGAGGTCTGCGGCCCACTTGTCGAGCGCGGCGTCGTCGTCGCGCACGCTCGGCTGGAGAATGTCGTTCATTCCCAGGAAGATCGCCACCACGTCCACCTTGTTGGACAGCACCTCGGTCACGTTCCATCCCGGCTTAACGTGCGTCATGTACGGCTTTCCGTCGCGAGTCTTGCGCTCCACGCCCAGCCATGTGCCCACCTGGTAGCCGCTGAAGCCGAGCGACGCCACCTTCAGCCGCCTCTCGGGGCAGACCTTCGCGAAGGCGTTGGTGAGCTGGTGGTGGAATCCATACGGCAGCGCGACGGCGTGGAACGTTATGGAGTCGCCCGCCACCACGAGCGTGCCGCCCTGCGGCATCGGCGCGGAGGATGGCGGCGCCTTGGCGCCCGCCGGCGCGGGGCCTGCGGC
>CAMOHV010000255.1 GCA_946615275.1 uncultured Verrucomicrobiota bacterium
AGGTCCACCGCATCCGCGTGTACCTTCCCTGCCGCACCGCGATGGTGCTTGAAAGGCGTTGACTGTATATTCCTTCAAAAGCATGAAGGTCAATGTCCGCCAACTGCAAATGGTGAACAATGAGAGTTGACGGATGTTTTGTTGCCATGTTCACGCAAGAATGCCGCTGACTGGCCGCATACATCGCGTTGGCGTTCTAATAGACGCTAGGAGGGGAATATGGTATAATTGGCGGCGTGAAGGACAATACTGCGATAGCGGCGGCGGACGTTTTGCGCCGATGCGCCGGCTCGCCAGGCTGTGATGTGCCGCCGCGCGCGGCGTCCGCCGGAAAGGAGAGTCGCCGTGGACGGTGATAACTCCGCATCCGAGCTGGTGCTGCTCTCGCCGGACGCCGTGCCGGAGCTCTCCAGGTTTCTGGAGCAGGCGCCAGACGCCCCGCTTGCGGACGTTGCGGTGACGTGCGCCCGCCGATGGAAGGCCGAGGGCGGCAACGCGGAAGGATGCAAGCCGCCCGTTGCGTTCGTCGTCTCGTCCACGGCGTCCCTGCGCACGCGCCTCTCTACAGTGCGCGCGCGCATCGAGTCTGGCGCCGCCCGCATCCGCGACAAGACGGGCTCCTACTACTCCGCCGTCCGCGAGCTGGGGCCGGGCACAGAGGGGAAGCTCGCGTTCATCTTCCCGGGCGCGACGTCGTTCTACCCCGACATGCTCCACGAGCTCGCGATCAGGTTCCCAGTCTGCCGCGAGGCGTTCGACGAGCTTGAGGAGGCGCTCGCGGGCGGCGCGTTCACGCCATCAGACTTCGTCTTCCCGCCGGCCCCGTGCTACAGGCACGACGCGGACGTCTTCGCCGCCGGCGGCTACGCCCAGGCTATGGTCTCCACATACTCCGCCAACGCGGCCGTCCGCCGCCTCTTCGCCGAGCTGGGGCTTAGGCCCGACGGCGTGACGGGCTTCGCCGGCGGCGACCTATCCGCGCTCGCGGCAGGTGGATACTTCGGCGAGTTCACCACGCCGAAGGGGCGCCCGGACCGCCTCGACTTCCTGCGCGAGATGTACAAGCTTGTGGACATGACGGCCGGCCATGCCGGCCTCCCGAAGTGCGTTCTCCTCACGACGCTGTCCCCGCGCCCGGAGGAGACCGCCGAGATACTCGCCACGTTCCCGCAGGAGAAGGTGTCCGTGGCGTTCAGGCAGTCCCCGAAGCAGATGCTCGTGGCGCTCGCGCCGGAGATCGCGGACGACGTGCAGCACGCGCTCGCGGGGATCGGAGTGCGCGGGGTGCGCCTGCCTGTGGACCGTCCGTTCAACACGCCATGGTGCGCGCCGGTGCTGCCCTTCTTCCGCAAGTTCGCCGCCCGGTGGATCCGCGCCAAGCCTTCGATGCCGGTCTATTCGTGCGGATCGGCGGAGCCGCTCCCCGTGAAGCCGCGCAAGGCGCGCGAGGTGGCGGCGGCGCAGTGGGCCGAGGCGGTGCGCTTCGAGGAGACGGTGCGCAGAATGCACGCCGACGGCTTCCGCGTGTTCGTGGAGGCGGGGCCGCGCGGCCTCGCGACGTCGGCCGTGGGCGAGGTGCTGCGCGGCGAGCCGCACGTGGCGCTGGCGGCGGACGCCGTCCACCGCGCCGGATGGCCGCAGCTCCTCCACACCGTCGGTGCGCTCGCCGCCCTTGGTGCGCCGATCGACCCCGAGGCGCTCTTCGCCGGGCGCCGCTGCCGCGCGCTCGACCTCTCGTCCCCCCTAACCCTCGAGATCCGCACCGACTCCGAGATGCGCCTCCACCGCGGCCTCCCGCGCCTCGTCCTGGCCGCCGAGCCCCCAACCGCCGCCGCCGCCCTAGGCGCCGCCTCGCCCGCCGTAGGCGGCAAGCGCTCCCGCGCCCGCGCCGCCGCGGTCGCCGCCAAGGTGCGCCTCCAGCGCCAGTTCGACCAAGGCGCCACGGCCCCGCTCATCGCCGACGCCGACACCGTGGACCAGTCCCCCGGCGTCACGCTCGAGATATCCAAGGTCTTCTCCTTCGCCCGCGCGCCGCTCTTCGCCCACGCCTCCATCGGCTCCTCGCAGATCGCCTACTCCGACGCATCCCTTCGCGGCTTCACGCCCCTCTCCCTAGCCGCCGCCGCCGAGATCATGGCCGAGGTCGCGCAGGAGCTAGTCCCCAACCGCCGCGTGATCGCGCTCGACGACCTGCGCTTCAGGCGCCCGCTCGCGTTCGCCGACGGACGCCTCAAGCTCTTCGCGCGCGCCGAGCGCTCAGCGTCCTCCGACCCCTCCGTCGCAGTCGTCAAGGTGCTCCTCCGCGACGAGCGGCAGGACTCCGCCTGGACCTGGCCCGCGATGGAGGCGACCATCCTCCTCGCCGCCGAACGCCCGCTTCCAGCGCCAGTGGACATCGCCCCTCTGCGCAACCCGAGCAACGTGAACTGGACCGGACTCGACATCTACCCGGACCGCCTCTACGCCGGCGAGATGAACCGGTGCATAACCCGCGCCGCGCTCTGGGACCGCGTCGGCCTCGACTACGAGGTGGAGATGCCGTCTTCTGCCCACGCCGTGAAGCACACGGCCCTCCCCCTCTGGCTCGTGAACCCGCTTCTCCTCGCGGCCGTGGGCGACGGCTTCCCCCTCTGGCGCAGCCGCTCTCCTTTCGGCGGCGCATCGTTCGCCATACCATGCCGCCTGAGAAGGCTCACCCTCTACCGCGCGGCCATCCCCGAGGGCACGAAGCTCAACTGCTACCTTCGCCTCACGGGCGTCACGCCCAAGACGCACGTGGCGGACATCGTCGTGTCGTCCGGCGACGGCAATGTCGTCGCCGAGCTGCGCGGCTACGAGGAGCTCGTCGAGCGCGTGCCCACCGAATTCGGGCACCTCCTGCTCTCGCCCGTCTCCGCGTACCTCACGCGGCCCGTGGCGGCGGACCTCCTCGGCTCGCCCTCCACCTCCATCGCCTCCGCCATGATCGTGGACGTCCCGTACCCCATCTTCGAGCGCAACGAGGCGCTCTGGCTCAAGACGGTCTCGCAGATCGTCCTGCACGGCGCGGAGCGCCGCCCGTTCGCCGAGATGCCCGGCGCCATCAACCGCCGCACGGAATGGCTATTCGGCCGGATCGCCGCCAAGGAGGCAGTGCGCCGGTTCCTCTACGACAACTACCAGGCCCGCTGGACCGACGCCGACATCTACGTCTGGGCCGACGGCTCCGGCAAGCCGCACGCCCTCGGCGCCTGGCAGGACCGCCTCTCCGTGCGGCTCGACCTCGCAATCGCCCACACCTCGCAGTTCGTCGTGGCAGTCGTCGCCGCGAACGCGCGCGTGGGCGTGGACGTAGAGATGCGCTCCCGAGCCCTCTCCGAGGAGTTCACGCGCGGCGTGTTCGGCCCCGACGAACTGGAGCTCGCCGCGAACGCCGTGGACGCCCCCGCCGCGCTCGTCCGGTTCTGGTGCGCCAAGGAGGCCGTCTCCAAGGCGCTCGGCACCGGCATACGCTATCCGCCCAAGGAGCTCGTGGTGGACGGCTTCATGCCCGACACCGGCGAGATGACGGTCTCCCTGCACGGACAGTGGCTCGAGGCGTTCCAGATGCTTCGCGGGCGCTCCGTTCGCGTGTCGTCCGCCGTGATACGCGGGCACATCCTCGCCAGCTGCTTCCTCCCCGAGCAGCTCTTCGCCTTTGAATCCGGCCCCTCCTGACCCATCAACCTCCACTATGTACTTCCCCTTGACAATAGATTCGTCTTCCTACTCGCCGATCCGCCGTGCGGGCGTGTCCGTGATGGTGGTGCTTGCCCTGCTTTGTCTGCAGCACTGCCATGCGGCGACGATCCGTTCGAAGTCGGACATGCGCCTCTGGGAGACGGTGGCGGATCGTTCGGCGCCATTGTCGTGGCCGT
>CAMOHV010000256.1 GCA_946615275.1 uncultured Verrucomicrobiota bacterium
ATGGAAAAGAAGCTGTACCTCGACGCGCGGGACTTTCTGCGCGACACCTGGCGCCTAGGCCGCATCATCCTCGACTCCGGCTGGACCCCGGACGTCCTCATCGCCCTATGGCGCGGCGGCGCCGCCCCCGGCGTCGCCCTCCACGAGTTCTTCAAGATACACGGCCTCTCCCTCCGCCACATGCCCATAAAGTGCTCCAGCTACACCGGCATAGAGCAAAGCGGCCCGGACGTCAGGTTCGAGCACGCCGAGAGCGTCCTCGCCTCCCTCGCCCCTGGCACGAAGGTGCTTGTCGTGGACGACGTCTTCGACACCGGCCGCACCGCCGCCGCCGTCCACGCCAAGATGGCCGAGCGCGGATGCGAGATGAAGATGGCCTGCGTGTACTGGAAGCCGTCGAAGAACGTCACCCCCTACAAGCCCGACTTCTACGTCACCACCCTCGAGCGCTGGATCGTCTTCCCCCACGAAATCGAGGGTCTGACCCCCGAGGAGATCATGGACAAGGACCCCGTGCTTGCCAAACTCGTCAGATTATGATAAAATATCCGCCGTTTTTTCCCGCGCCCAAAGGGCGGGAGAGGAAAGGTGGTGAAAAAAAGGCATGGCAATTCAGATAAAGCTGAAAAAGGGCGACACCGTCGAGCGCGGTCTCAAGAAGCTGAAGAAGATCCTGGACAAGGAAGGTCTCCTCAAGACCCTCCGCGACACGCGCTACTTCGAGAAGCCCTGCGTGAAGGCGCGCAAGAAATCCGCGCGCGCCCGTATCCGCAACCGCTCCCGCCGCCGCATGCAGGAGATGTAAGATACACTTCACGTTCTTACATGCCGAACAAGAGGCTCCCGTCGTACGACGGGGGCCTCTTCCACATTGGGCTCAGACCCCGGCGATGGCGCGGAGGTCGTCGAAGGACATCTTCGACACCACGGCCTCGTCCGTCGCCCCCACCGTCGCGTCTATCACCAGCTGCTTCTTCTGCTGCAGCGCGAGGACCCGCTCCTCCACCGACTGCTCGGCGATCATCTTCACCACGTACACCGTCTTCTTCTGCCCGATGCGGTGCGCGCGGTCCGTCGCCTGCGCCTCGACGGCCGGGTTCCACCACGGGTCGAAATGCACCACCATGTCCGCCCCCGTGAGGTTGAGCCCCGTGCCGCCGGCGTGCAGCGAGATGAGGAACACAGGTATCGACGGGTCGGTGTTGAACCGGCGACACTCGCCAAGGCGGTCCTTCGTCGCGCCGTCGAGGTAGCAGTGCGCGATCTCGCGCCTGCCCAGCTCCTCGCGCAGGATAGAAAGCATCTCCACGAACTGCGAGAACACCAGCACGCGGTGCCCGGCGTCGATGGCCTCGTCCAGAAGCTCGAAGAACACGTCCAGCTTCCCCGACTCGCCGCCCTTCTCCTTCGTGACGAGCGCCGTGTGGTTCGCCGCCTGCCTCAGGCGCATCAGCACCGCCAGCATCTCGAACTTGGTCTTCGCCGCTTTCGCCTTCTGCCGTATCTCGTTCGAGAGCCTCTGCTGGGCCTCGGAGAGCGGACAGTACGCTACGCGCACGATCTTCTCCGGCAGATCCTTCGCGACGTCCCTCTTGAGGCGCCTCAGTATGAAAGGATGCAGCTTGTGGTGGAGCTTCTCCTGCGCCGCCAGACCCTCCGGCCCGCCCGCGCCTATCGGCTCCTCCACCATCTCCTTGAACAGGGGATAGCTGCCAAGGTAGTCGGGCAGGAGGAAGTCGAATATGCTCCACACATCCGAGACCGAGTTCTCCACCGGCGTGCCCGTGAGCACCAGCTTGCACACGGCCTCTATGGCCTTGGCGGACTTCGCGTTGCGCGTCTCGCGGTTCTTGATGTGCTGCGCCTCGTCCAGCACCGCCACCCCGAACTCCTTCCCCAGCCACGCCTCCTCCAGGTCGCGCTGGAGAAGCGCGTACGACGTTATGACAAGATCCGCCTTGGGTATGAGCGGGAAGAGCTTCGCGCGGTCCGGCCCGGAGACCACAAGGCGCTTCAGGTTCGGCGTGAACTTCGCCGCCTCCGCCTCCCAGTTCCTCACGAGCGACGTGGGACACACCACGAGCGCGGGCTTCCCCTGCGCCGCGGGGTCGGTGCGCGCAAGCGATATCCATGTTAGCGTCTGGAGCGTCTTGCCGAGGCCCATCTCGTCCGCGAGAAGCCCCGAAAGCCCGCTCTTCTCCAGAAAGCGCATCCAGTAGACGCCCTGCTTCTGGTATGGGCGAAGCACGTTCTCGAGCGCGCCCAGTGGCACGGCCTCGAACTTCGCGTTCTTGTCGCGGTTGCGCTGCGCCGCCACCTCGCGCCAGTTCTTCGCGGCGTCGTCCTCGAAGTCTATCGCGTCCAACGCCTCCAGCGACGCCTTCACGAACGGCGCGTAAATCCCCTTAACCTGGAAATGCCCGCCCTTCGTGCCGGAGGACGAGCAGTCGGCGAAGACATCCCGCATGGACTCCACCGCCCCCGCGTCCAGAAGCATCGTCCCCCTGGACGTCTTGATGTAGGAGTCGCCGCGGTTCAGCGCCTGCTGTATCTCAGAGTGCGCGACGGACCCCGCCTTGCCGCCGTCGAAGGAATACGACACGTCGAACGCCCCGCCCGCGCCCGGCAAGTCGCGTATCGTCACCACCGGCGTTATCATCGGCAGGGTGTCCATGAGCGCGTTGAACCTCGCGGACGGATCGAAGCGCCAGCCCCTGCGCCTCAAGGCCGGCAGACCGCTCCCCAGGAAGTTCAGCACGCCCCTGGGCTCGTCAAGCTCATAGCGCGTAGCCTTTGGCGGCTCCTCCTTCGCGCGCGCCCCCGCAAGTGGCGTCGCCTCCCTGAACCCCCAGCGCAGCAGCTCCGCCTCCGCCGCCTTCTCCGCCTTCATGTTGCGGACATGGTAGAGCAGCATGTCCTCGGGGTCCGGACGGCATACGGAATCTGGCGCGGCCGGCCCGCACAGCGGCACCGTCGCCTCGCCATAGCACGCCATCACCTCCACCGACAGCGCGGACGTCGTGGACCCGAATATCTTCGCCCGCATCTGCGGCTTGTCCGGCAAGAACGTGAACATGTCCTCCGACGGCGACATGCGCACCTCCACCTGCCTGCGAAGGATCGGGAGGTTGTTGCGGATGAAGGCCGGCATCGCCTCGCGGCTGATGAACTGATCCTCCCTGTACACCGCCTGGAACGGCCCCGACAGCACCCTGCGAATCGGATACCATCTCCCCGCCGCCAGCACGTACCCCCTTTCGCCGGAGACGAAATAGCGGTCCTGCGAGAGGATGTGCTCGACGCCCTCCGGGAGATCGGCCTGCGGGAAGAGCGCGAACTGCCCCTCGTCCTCGAAATATTCGGCGACGATCGCCACATTGACCGGCGCCTCCTTCGTGGCCAGCGCCTCAGGGGGAATCGCCACACGCGTCCCGCTGGCGGCCGCGGCACGCTCCTCCTCGTCCTTCTGGTATTTCACCATCAGATGCAGCCCCACGGCCACCACATGCTTGCACACCTTCCCCCATTGCTGGTTCTGCGGACATAGGCAATGAGAGCGGACGCTGCCGTCGTCAAGCAGCTCGAAGCGCACCGGACGGCTCCAGTCCGCGTCCTCCATGATCTCGCCGTAAATCACATGGTTGACGGGATCCCAGTTGGAGGTCACCTCTCCGTGCCTCTGCGAGAGGCGCAGCCCCTCGTTGAACACCTCCGCGCCGCCCCAGGAGACGATGAGGGGTATTGTGAGGTCTTTAGGCTCCACGCCAGCCTCATGTGCCGACAGAACCAATCACGCCGGCACCGTTGGCGATCACGGAGACCACCCCGCCGATCAACTTGGCTCCAAGCCAGATCGCCGTTCCAAGCAGACTGCTCAT
>CAMOHV010000257.1 GCA_946615275.1 uncultured Verrucomicrobiota bacterium
TGTGCACGCGCGCGCTCATCATCGCCGACGGCGAGATCAAGGCCGACGGCACGCCCGACGCGCTGCGCGCCAAGGACCCGTCCGGCAAGCTGGACGTCGTCTTCCGCAAACTCACCATGAAGGAGGAGAAGTAACATGTGCCCATGCTGCAAAGACGGCAAGCAGTGCGGATGCAGGAACGTCCGCACGGTCTTCGCCCGTGAATTCAAGAGCTATTTCGACTCTCCCGTCGCATACGTGTTCCTGGTGGCCTTCCTCGTGCTGATAGGCTTCCTCACGTTCGGCGTGGCGATGTTCTACGAGCGCCGCCAGGCGGACCTGACGCCGTTCTTCTTCTGGCACCCGTGGGTGTACCTCCTGCTCGTTCCGGCGGCCACGATGGGCCTCTGGGCGGAGGAGCGCCGCAACGGCACGATCGAGCTCCTGCTCACGCTCCCGATAACGCTGGGGCAGGCGCTGATGGGCAAGTTCCTCGCCGCGTGGGCGTTCATAGGCATCGCGCTCGCGCTCACGCTGCCCGTCGTGTTCACGGCGGGGTGGCTCGGAAGCCCTGACTACGGGGCCGTGTTCTGCGGCTACGTGGGGTCCTTCTTCCTCGCCGGCGCCGCGACGGCGGTGGGCGTCTTCGCCTCGTCGCTCTCGCGCAGCCAGGTGATCGGGTTCGTGGTGGCGCTCGCGCTCACGTTCCTTCTGCTCATCATCGGGTTCGACCCGGTGGTGAACGCGGTGGCGAACTGGGGCGTCCCATCCGCCATCGTGAACGGCGTGGCGGACTGCTCGCTGCTGCGCCACTTCGACGCGATGCGCCGCGGCGTCCTCGACTTCGCGGACATCGGCTACTACGTGGGCGTGATGGTGTTCATGCTCGCCGCCGCGCGCGTCGTCACCGACAGCCGCAAGGCGTCCTGATGAAAGGAGACTTCTGAAATGAACAAGAAACTTACCGGAATCGTGGGCCTCGTCCTCGTCGCAGTGATCATCGTGGCGGCGGACCTGATCCTCTCGAACCTCCCCCTGCGCGCCGACCTCACGGCCGAGCGCCTCTACACGCTCTCGTCAGGCTCCAAGGCCGTCCTGGGCAAGCTGGAGGAGGACGTCACGCTGAAATACTACTTCAGCTCGTCGTCGGCCGAGATGCCGATGTCACTCAAAACATACGCCCAGCAGGTGGAGAACCTCCTCAAGGAATACGAGCGCGCCGGGAAGGGCCACGTGATCCTCGAGGCGTACGACCCCAAGCCGGACTCCGACGCAGAGGAGTGGGCGCAGCGCTACGGCGTGGACGCGCAGAACGTGACGCCGTTCGGCCAGAGCGTGTACTTCGGCCTCGTGGCCGTGTGCGGCGACCGCGAGGAGACGCTGCCTCGCTTCAGCCCGCGCACCGAGGCCACGCTCGAGTACGACGTGACGCGCCTCGTGACGCGCGTCGCGTGGCCCGAGCGCCCGGTGGTGGGCCTCATGACGTCCGTGCAGGGCGTCCTGGGCGGGCAGATGAACCCGATGATGATGCAGATGCGCCAGCGCCCGCCGCAGGGCTGGGCCGCGTTCAACGAGCTCAAGAAGGACTACGACGTGCGCGAGATCGCGCCCACCGCGGAGTCGATCGACGACGACGTGAAGACGCTCGTCGTCCTCCACGCGAAGGACCTCTCCGAGAAGACGCTCTTCGCCATCGACCAGTTCGTGATCAAGGGCGGGCGCCTCATCGTGTGCGTCGACCCCTTCAGCATCATGGACATGCTCTCGTCCCGCCAGCAGCAGAACCCGATGATGCAGATGGGCGGGCAGGACGGCCCCTCCACCCTCGGCAGGCTCTTCGACGCCTGGGGCGTGGAGTTCGAGACCGGCCGCCTCGTGGCCGACCTCGCCGCCGCCACCAAGCTCAACGCCGGCAACGGGCGCGCCGAGGACAACCCCGCGTTCCTCTCGCTCGGCGCGAAGAACATGGACAAGGGCGACCTCCTCGTCGCCCGCCTCACCCAGGTGATGTTCCCGTTCGCGGGCGCGTTCTCCTTCAAGGGCAAGGACGGGCTCCAGTTCACGCCGATCATCGTCACGTCCAAGGACAACGCCTGCCTCGTCGACCGCATGGGCGCGCAGTTCGGGATGGGCGCCATGAAGAAGGACCTCAAGCCCGACGGCGTCCAGCGCACGCTCGCCGCCCGCCTCTCCGGCACCTTCAAGACGGCCTTCCCCAAGGGCCCCGACTACGTCGAGGGCTCCACGAACGCCGTCCCGAAGGTCGTCGCCGAGGGCAAGGGCTCCGTGATCCTCTTCGGCGACTCAGACTTCCTCGCCGACGACTTCTGCGTGCAGGTGATCAACACGCCCTTCGGACAGATGGTCCAGCCCATGAACGACAACCTCTCGCTCTTCTCCAACGTGATCGAGCAGTTCGCCGGACGCGAGGAGCTCATCGGCGTCAGGTCCCGCGGCCCCTCGAACCGTCCGTTCGCGAAGGTCGACGCCCTCGAGGCCAAGGCCCTCGCGAAGTGGCAGAAGAAGCAGGAGGAGCTTGAGAAGGCCCTGGAGGAGACGCAGCAGCGCCTCGCCGCCCTCCAGAAGCAGAAGAGCGGCAACGAGCGCCTCATCCTCTCCAAGGAGCAGCAGGACGAGATCGCGCAGTTCCGCAAGACGCAGGCCGCGACCCGCCGCCAGCTCAAGGACGTGCGCAAGGAGCTCACGGCCGACATTGACTCCCTGGGCCTCACGCTCAAGGTGATCAACATATGCCTCGTGCCGCTCCTCGTGATAGCCTTCGGCGTGTGGAGGGGCCTCGCGAAGCGCCGCAGATAGAAGTTGAAAAGTTGAGAAGTTGAAAAGTTGAAAAGTTGAAAAGTTAAGTTTCAACAAGTGGAGAAAGAAAGATGACTAGCAAGAATCTGATTCTTTTGGCGGGTGCGGCCGTCGTCCTGGGCGGCGCCGCATGGTGGCTCAACTCCGGGAAGAAGATGTCCTCCCCGTCTCTCGCGGGGAAGAAGATACTCCCCGAGTTCAACGTGGCCGACGTCGCCGCGATCGACGTGGGCGGCAAGGTGAAGCTCGCCGCCGGCGCGACCGGCTGGACCGTCGCCTCGCTCTACAACTACCCCGCCGACATCACCAAGATCCGCGAGAACCTCCTGAAGCTCCAGGAGCTCAAGGTGGGCCAGGTCGCCAACGGCCGCAAGATAGAGAAGCCGTCGGTGGTCGACATCCAGGACGCCAAGGGCAAGTCCCTCGCCGCCCTCCCGATGGGCGAGACCCACCAGAAGAAGGCCACCGGGCAGATGGCCATGTACGGCGGCGGATCGTATCCCGACGGACGCTACGTGGTGTATGCCGACAAGGTGGTGCTCGTGAAGGAGACGCTCGACGCCTTCGACGGCGACCCCAAGAAGTGGGTCGACGCCCGCATCGCGTCCGTCCCCTCCGCCGACGTCGCCTCCGTCACGTTCGAGAAGGGCAAGGAGAAGGTGGAGCTCACGCGCAAGGACGGCAAGTGGGAGCTCAGGGGCCTCGGCCCCAAGGAGGAGCTCGACACGTCCAAGACGTATTCGCTCGACAGCGCCCTCGCCTACCTCGACTTCGCCTCCGTGGCCGACCCCTCCAAGGAGGCCACCTACGGCTTCGCGACAGGCGCCGTCTACACGGCCACCCTCAAGAACGGGATCGTGTACAAGGCCACCGTGGGCAACAAGTCCGGCTCCGACAGCTACGTGAAGCTCGCCGCGTCCTACACCCCCTCCGGCACTAACAAGACGGAGATCGCCGCGAACGAGAAGACCGTGCGCGAGTTCAACGCCAAGACCGGCAAGTGGATCTACACGATCTCGTCCTACAGCGCCGACAACCTCTCGAAGGCCCGCAAGGACCTCGTGAAGGCCAAGGAGGAGCC
>CAMOHV010000258.1 GCA_946615275.1 uncultured Verrucomicrobiota bacterium
GCCCGGCTTCGGCGACAACAGCCGCGTCCTCAAGTGGATCTGCCAGCGCATCGAAGGCCAGGTGAAGGCCAACGAGACCGCGATTGGCAACATCCCGTTCGCCGAGGACATCGACCTCGCCAACAACGACGAGAAGGCCAAGTTCCACGTCGTGAAGGCCGACCTCGAGGAGATCCTCAAGGTGGACGTCGAGGGCTGGAAGAAGGAGATCGCCACCGTCGGCGCCTCGTACGACGAGTACGACGCGAAGCCCTCGAAGGACTCCACGGTCAAGTCCGCCACCGCGCACCGCGTGCCGAAGGCGCTCCGCCAGGTGCTCGCGGACGTCGCGGCCGCGCTTGCCAAGTGATTCGCGCCGCGCATCGCGCGAAAGAAGGGCCGCCCCGTTTCCTCGGGGCGGCCTTTCGCGTTGTCCGCCCAGGGTGAGCGTCCACGCGAACTGCAAGGCGGCGTCAATCCTCGAACTGCGAGCTGGCGACGAGCCCGGCGGAGGTCACAAGGTTGACGTACCAGGCCTTCACGCCGTCTGGGAGGTCTGCGGTGGCGCAGGACTTCGCGGAGTCGAGCGACGCGGGGGCGGATTCCCATAGGCGCTTCATCCAGACGTCGCCGCCGTCGCGGGTGTAGTTGAGGACGGCTTTGACGGGAAGGCGGCGGGAATCGGCGGAGTATCGTACGGTGGCGCGGCTGCCGTCGCGCGATGCGGAGAGGATCTCGGGCATCGGCGGTGCGGCGCGCGTCCAGCGGTCGGCGAAGGCCAGGATTTCGCCGGGGTTCTCGCCTGCCGGGCCGTGGGCGTGGTGCATGCGCACGCGCATCGCGAGTGAGCAGGGGCCCTTGACGAGCGCCATCGAGTTCTTCACGCTAGGAGGCGAGAAGTGGGCGTCGTTCGTGCCCACTACCCAGAGAAGCGGCATCTTGGCGTCCACGAGCCAGCGCGAAGGGTCCCATAGATCGGCCCAGGCGCGGCGCCGCTCGAAGTCCTTGGGGGACTTGCATTTGGCGGCCCAGGAGGAATACGGCTCGAAGAGGAATCCGCAGCCGTAGACGGGGACGGCGAATGCAAAGCGGTTGTCGAGGCCTGATACGACAGAGGTGAGGACGCCACCCCAGGAGATGCCGGTGATGCCGATGCGCGCGGGATCGACGTCCGGGAGCGAGCGCAGGAAGGAATGCGCGAGGATGACGTCGGCTACGGCGTGGTACATCCACTGGTCCTCGACCGGGTCGGAGAGCTGCGCGTAGCCGCCCCATCCGGCGGGTCCGCCATGCTCGTGGCGACGGTGCCCGCGCTGCTCGCTGCCGAAGACGTTGCCGGGGATGCAGCCGCAGGTGTCCATGGATATGGCGGCGTAGCCGCGCGAGTTCCAGAGCTTGACCCAGCGAACGAAGGCCGAGCCGCCGCCGCCGTGGACGAGGACGATGCCGGGGACCTTCTCGCCGGGCTTGTGCGCGGGGACGCCGTAGTACGCGAATACGCGCGTGGGCTTGCCCTTGTAGGGGAGGCCTTCGTAGAAGACCGTCTTCACGGAGTTTGTCGCGTAGGCGGACGCGTCGAATGTCTTCGGCGCTTGGAAGAGCTTTTCGATGGGCCATTGCGGACGCGGAGGTGCGGCGATGGCGGACATGGCGGCGGCAAGCGTGCCGGCGATGAGGAGTTTTGCTTTCATTTGTATTTGGGATTTACTGGGATGGATTGGAATTGAGAATTGAGAATTGAGAATTAAGAATTTGGAATTGGGGATTTGGGATTTGGGATTGGGAATGTGGTTACCACTTGATGGGGGGGATGTTGTGCTTTTCAAGGTAGGCGTTGGCGGCGCGGAAGTGGTTGCATCCGAAGAAGCCTCTGTTGGCAGAGAGGGGGGATGGGTGGGCGGACTCGAGGACCAGATGGCGAGAGCGGTCTATCATGGCGCCCTTGCGCTGTGCGTAGGATCCCCAGAGCATGAAGACGATGTTTTCGCGCGCGGCGGCGAGCCGGCTGACGGCGGCGTCGGTGAATCGCTCCCAGCCTTTGCCCTGGTGGCTGCCGGCGAGGTGCGCGGCGACGGTGAGCGTGGCGTTCAGGAGGAGCACGCCCTGGTCGGCCCACGAGAGGAGATCGGGGATGGGGGCGGGCGAGGATGCGGCGCGTTCGGGGTATTCGGAGGAGAGCTCCTTCGCGATGTTGAGGAGCGAGGGGGGAGTGCGGACGGACGGCGGCACGTAGAAAGCGAGGCCCTGCGCCTGGCCGGGCTCGTGGTATGGGTCCTGTCCGAGGATGACCACCTTCACATTGTCCACGGGTGTGCGGTCGAACGCCGCGAAGATGAGCTTCGGCGGAGGGTAGACTGGGCCGGACGTGTATGCGGAGCGCACGAAGCGGGCGAGGTCCGCGAAGTATGGCTGGTCGAACTCGCTCTGGAGGAGCGTGCGCCATGAGGGGTGTATTCTTACTTCCATGGTTTCCTTAGAGGCAGCGGTTTGCCACGTCGGTGGCGGTGTTGAGGTGGGCGCGGAAATCGGATGGCGTCTTGGCGAGCGGGAAGCGGATGCCGGCGTATTCGAGCTTCCAGTGCTTCTTGCCGGATATGAGGCGGAAGCCGAGCTTCTCCAGCTTCGCGATTGCGCGGTTGTCGTTGAAGGCGCCGGCGTCCTTGAGGATCTGTCGGAGGGAGGCGCGGCGGCGTTCGAGTTCGCCGGAGGGGGCGTTGGCGGCGAGGACGGCGGAGAGCGCGGCGGCGCGGCGTTCGCGTCCGTTGCGCGATGCGTCGTCCTGTGCGTCGGCGAGGGCGGCGAGGAGAAGTTCGCGCAGTTCGCCGGGGAATGCTTCGGGAAACGTGGGCTCAGAAAGGAGAGGAGGGCGTTTCCCGGCGGCGGGCTGGACAGGTGCGGGCGCATCTGAAGAAGATGGGGCGGCTGGAGTATCGGCGGATGTTTGCGCGGATTTGGCCGTGGAAAGTTCTGCTGCGAGTCGGGCGCATTCAGCCTGCAGGCGCAGCTGTTCGCCTGCGGCGAGGGCGAGCTTTGCCTCGGCGGCCGCGGCGCGTGATTCGGCGGCGGAAGCCCTGGATTCAAGATCGCGTATGCGGGCTTCTATCTTGGCATTGGTTTCGGCGGCGGTCGGGCCGGTGGGCGCGGCGGCGGGGGAGACCGCGGCTGGCGCAGGGGCGGCGGGCCTTGATTTACGCCTGGGGACGGCGTGCGTTGGCGTGGACTTGCCGCCGTGCGAGAAGTACGCGAGCACGTAGGCGTCGTCGCTTGATGCGGACGGCTTTTCTGGCGGCGGCTCGGGCGGTGGCTCGCTTGGCGCGATGATCGCCTTGTTCAGTTTGCCGAGATCGTGGAGGGTGCGTTTCATTGTCCAAGTTTCCGGAGAAAGTTCACGATGCGCGATGTGCGCGATATGGGCGGCGGCTGGAAGCTCTTGCCCTGGGGTTCGTTCTGGCGCTTCTTTAGCTCGTCGGCGTTGTCGATGTTGAGAAGGGCTGCGACGAGCATGCCGGCGCGCTTGCCGCGAAGCTCCTTGAAGTCGCCGACGGGGTAGAGGACGCCGCAGTTGTGGATGTAGATGTGGCGCTTGACGTGCGGGAGGAGGCGCGGGAGCTTGTCGTGCCCGATGCGGTAGGTCTTCTGCTTCACGGTGCAGACCTCGGGGTTGCGGAAGCGGTTGTCCACGGGGAGGGCGGCGCTGGCGGAGACGAAGAGCGCGTTGCGGCCGACATGCACGGTGTTGCGGTAGATGCAGAGGCGCCAGGTTGCGTCGTTTGGGCCGGATACGCGCACCATGGCGTATGCCTCGTTGGCCTTGGGGACGTCGGTGTATTCAAGCACCTTGACGATGCACGCGAGGGGGATGCGCTCGGG
>CAMOHV010000259.1 GCA_946615275.1 uncultured Verrucomicrobiota bacterium
TCGTCTGCGGGCACGGCCCCTCCACGACGATCGGCCGCGAGCTTCTCGCCAATCCCTTCTTCAACTGATTCTTCAACTGAGCGGAGCCACCTCAAAAGCTCGCCGCCCGCGATACGCACGTGGATGTAAATGATGATAAGTAGAGAAACCTTTCAACTTTTCAACCTTTCAACTTATTATAGGCAAGATAAAGGAAATGCATATGAAAACAGGATTGATGTTTGTCCGTGGCCTTGTGTCGTTGGCGCCTCTGGGGCTTGTCTTGTCGATGTCGGGCGCCGACAAAGTGTTCACCGGCGCTGTGGACGCAAACTGGAACACGCCGGGGAACTGGGAAGGCGGCGCGGTGCCGGAGGACGGCGACTCCGTGACGCTCGCCTCCACCACCGTTACGACCATAAACAACGACATCGAGGGCCTTACCCTCTCAGGATTCACCTTTGCGGGATATGGCTCGCAGGGGGCGGGAGGTACAGGTTCGGGCAACAATGCGTATCTCACCGGAAAGAAGATAAAGCTCTCCGCCGGAGCCAACATCGCCCTTACTTCGAGCGTGCGCATAAACCAGAACATGCCGATCGAACTCCTTGAAGGTGCGCATGAGATCTCTGTAGCGACCGGCGCAAGATGGGACACCGTGGGCACGGGGCCGTGCTTCACCGGTGCGGGTTCGCTCACGCAGACGTCTGGCACGACTGTCCTCTACGCAGGAAGCACCTTCACGGGAGGTTATGCGGCGAACGGCGGCACGTCGATACTCCTTTTCAACGGCCATGGCCTGGGCGACGGGCCGATCACATTCGAGAACAACGCGATTCTGACGCTCTACAAAACGGGGATCGACGTCACTAACTCCGTCACCTTCAACGGAGAGAAGTCACCGAACGGCAACATAATCATCAACTTCTCCGCAACCTTCTCTGGCCCCGTCACCATGAACGGGCAGCAGCGCATCAAGGCGTCCTCCACGGATCCCGTCAGTCTCACATTCAAGGGTCCGGTCACCCACCGCGGCGGGCTGTTCGTGACGAATCTCGGCGTGAGGGATCTGCGGCATGAAATCATCTTCGAAGGCGTGTTCGACAGCAACAACAATCTTTGGATGGACGGCGACGGCAGCGTAGTGCGATTCCGCGCCCCCGGCAACAAGTTCAACACCACCCGCCTCGCCGGAGGAACCATACACTTCGAGACGGACGGCGCATGCACAGCGGACGACCAGCTGGGCCTCCTCGCCGGCAACGTGGCCACCGTCTACATGGAAGGGAAGCAGACGGTCAAGCGCATATACAGGTATACCGGAGACAGCACGGACTTCGCAATTTCGTCGGAGAACGGCGGTGAACTGACCGTTCGCGCCACTCGCGACGAGGTCTGGCCCGGGCGCATCGAGGGCAAGCTGGGTTTTGTGTGGGCGCCAACCGGCACCTACAACTTCATGGCGCAGGGGGCTACGCCGTTTTCAGGAAGACTCGTCGTCTCCAACGGCACGTTCTCCGTGTCGTCGCTCTCGGCCGGCATCCCCAACATCTCGTCGTTGGTGGTGGTGGGGAGCGGCGGACTCTCGCTCCCGACGGAGGCGGCGGTGAACAGCCGCCTCGACACGTTCGAGACATCCTCCTCCGCCACCATCTCCATAGCGGACGGCGCGGCGTTCGAGGTGGATCACTTCATTGTCGATGGCGATGAGCTTGCAGAGGACTGCACCTACACGGGCGGCGAAGCGGGCGAGGGGCAGGTACACTGCGACGCGTTGCCGGCGAACGTGACGGTGCATACGCGCGTGCAGCCCGGCCCGGGCGTGCGCACCG
The DNA here is from genome assembly GCA_946615275.1 of uncultured Verrucomicrobiota bacterium. The sequence goes on from CAMOHV010000259.1 coordinate 1,812, forward strand.
TCTGGAATGGAACGGGCGGCGCGGCGGACTCCACGAGCCTTGGCGTCAACTGGGAGGGCGGATCCGTGCCGCGCCTCTGGGAGAAGTGCCTTCCCGTCTTCGCCGGCGGCGCTTCCGCAACGCTTGCAGACGACACTGTGGTGAACGGGCTCGCGTTCGAGACCGCAGGCGCGTTCACCATCAACGGCGATCATTCGCTTTCGCTCTATTGGGGTGGGCTTTCGCACACCAACTCGGCCGCGGCGGACGCGGCTTGCACGTTCAACGTACCAGTGCGCGTGTGTGGCGCGCAGACCTGGCGCGGCGCGCTCGGCGGCCAATCAAAGAAGTATGTCTTCAACCGAACGATCTCCGACGGCGACGACACTGCGGTGCCGATCACCGTCACGGACGACGCGCACTGCCAGTTCAACGCCGCAAACACATTCACAGGAGACATCGAGGTGAACCACGGTTGCATCGAGGTGGGCGCGGACGAATGCCTCGGCTCTCCCTCTGCGGGCAAGGTGGTGATACGTCGTCAGGATACGGCGCACGCCGCTTTCCTGCGCTTCACTTCGCCCACGGCGAGGGTGTCGAGGGCGGTCGAGCTCTACGGGCCGGACAGCAACTTCTATCCCGTCCGCTCCGCCAACAGCGGGACGAACGAATTCGCCGGACCCGTGCTGATCGGCGACGCGCAGAACAAGCGCTTCGGCGCGTACGGGACGTGCACGCTGGTCTTCTCCGGCGGCGTGACGGGGAAGGGCATGTTCTACATCCAGGGCACTGGCAAATACGTGGTGAAGAACCTTCCGATCGTCACTTCCGGCAATCTCTACTCTGATGTGAGGGCGGATCTCACGCTTGCCGCGCCAGGCAACAAGTTCAGCGGGATCACATGGTACAATGCTTCGGTTCTGCGTCTCGAGACGGACGGCGCCATCATCGACAATCCGCAGATCAACATGCTCGCCGGGGCTGCGATCGATCTGAATGGCCACGACCTCAGTCTGGGGCTTGTCTACAGCAGCGATCTCACCAAGACGCAGTCAGTGGTTAGGAGCGAGACGCCGGCTACGCTCTACGCGAATCCGCCTCTCGGCAACTACGCGCTGAAGGTTGGGTTCGAAGGCGCGGCGTCGCTCGTCAAGGTAGGCGTGAACACGATGGTGATGGCGGGCGTCTCTTCTTCCACGGGATCCGTCTGCTCCACGAAAAGCACGATCTACTTCAATTCGGGGGCGGGCTGGACGAACGGCACGGTGGTGGTGACGAACTCGGGCGCGGCCGTGATGTTCGCGGCCGGATCGTTCCTCGGGCGCAACGTGGACGTGCGCCTCGCGACAGGCGGAAAGCTGACTCTCTCAGACAACGCGCGCATCGTGTGCCGGAATCTGTATTTCGACGGCGTAAAGCAGCGAATCGGGACTTACGGCAACAGCACCAGCGCGGCGGCGAACCGCAACGACACTTACTTTATGACATCGTCCAACAATGATCTGAAGGGCATCCTCGACGTGCATGGCGACGGCCGTGGAACCGTAGTGTTATTCAGATGACCGGGAATCCTATATTGGGGTCGAGATGGGAATATGTCTTACATTATGTTTAAGTGACCGCATTAACGCATTAACCGCTTTCCGTCTTGCGCAGAGGCTTTGAATATGGTATCATGCCGCCATGGCATGTTGTAGGCTAAGGAGATCCGCCCCTCGGCGGATGCCGGGAAAAGGAGATGCAGAACATGATGAAGGCAATTGGGAAGGTTCCAGCGCGGCGTTCCCGCCGCTTGATCGCCGGGGCCGCCTTGGCGGCGCTCTGCGCCATCGCGCCGACGGCCGGGGCGGTGGAGGTCCTAAACGAGGGCGACATAGCGGCGCCATACTCGGCGCCGGCGACGCTGAAAGGCGCTGTTTACGAAGGCGCGTCGGTCCGCGGCATCGTGGAGCTGAAGCTCGGGAAGGTGAACGAGAAGAAGCAGACTAGCAAGATCTCCGGCTCCGTGATCGGGCTGGACGGGAAGAAGCATGCAATCAAGG
>CAMOHV010000260.1 GCA_946615275.1 uncultured Verrucomicrobiota bacterium
CGGTCCGCGATCGGCGTGTAGGGGCGCGACTTGTAGATTGGCTTGTAGGCCGGGCGGATGATCGGGCCGGAGTTGTGCAGCTCCTCCATCCTGTGCGCGCACCAGCCCACTACGCGCGCCACCGCGAAGAGCGGCGTGTAGAGGTCCTGCGGGATGTTCAGCATGTCGTAGACGAAGCCGGAGTAGAGGTCCACGTTGGCGCAGCAGTCCTTCGCGCCGGGATGCACCTTGCGGATGAGCTCGGGGCCGAGCGTCTCGATGGCGTCGTAGAGCGCGAACTCGTCCATGCGGCCGTTCGCCTCGGCGAGGGCACGGGCCTTCTCCTTGAGGAGGACGGCGCGGGGGTCGGAGATCGTGTACACCGCGTGCCCGAGGCCGTAGAGGAGGCCGGTGCCGTCGCCGGCCTGGCGGGTCACGATCTTGGTGATGTAGTCCGCCACCTCGCCCTCGTCTGTCCAGTGGGAGATGTTCTTCTTCATCTCGGCCATCTGGCGCATGGTGCGCAGGTTGGCGCCGCCGTGGCGCGAGCCCTTGAGGGAGAGCGTCGCGGCGGCCACGGTGGAGTACATGTCCGAGAAAGCGGAGGTGACGACGTGCGTCACGAAGCTGGAGTTGTTGCCGCCGCCGTGCTCGGCGTGCAGGATGAGCGCGAGGTCGAGGGTGCTGGCCTCGAGGGGCGTGTAGCGCCCGTCCTCGCGGATCAGATAGAGGAAGTTCTCGGCCGTGCTCTTCTCGGGATCCGGATAGTGGATCATGAGCGACTGGCCGAGGTGGTAGTGCGCCTTCGACTGGTAGGCGTAGGCGGTGATGGTGGGGAACGAGGCGATGAGCTCCACGGCCTGGCGGAGGTTCGTCTCGAGGTCGAGGAGGTCGGGCGCGGCGTCGTACGTGTAGGCGGTGAGGACGGCGCGGGCGATGGAGTTCATTATGTCCTTGCCCGGGGCGCGCATGATGGCCTGCTCCTTGAAGCCGTCGGGGAGGCGGCGGTGCTCCGCGAGGAGCGTCTGCCACTCGGAGAGCTGCGCCGCCGTGGGCAGCTCGCCGAAGAGCAGCAGGTACGCGCACTCCTCGTAGCCGAAGCGATGCTCGGCCTCGCAGGAGCGCACGAGGTCCGCGATGTCTATGCCGCGGTAGAAGAGCTGCCCCGGAATGGCCATCTTCTCGCCTTCGGAGACGACGTAGCCATGGACGTTGCCGATGGTCGTCAAGCCCACCAGCACGCCAGTGCCGTCTCCATTGCGCAGACCGCGCTTGACGTTGTACCTTCCGTACAGCGCCGGGTCGATCGTGTCGGCCCGGCGGACGTCGTCCGCGCGGGCCTTGAGCCATTCCGGGTTTATCATCTTCCTTATATCCTGTATCCAAGCGGCGCATCCTGCGTCGCCTTGTCGCACTTGGGCATGTCTGAGGGCAGATCGCGCCACGGCTTGCCGGGGAGCGCCCATTCGTTGTCGCCGCACACCGGCATCGGCACGTCGCCGTCCTTCTCGAAGTCTTCGGGCGTGGGCGTGCAGGCGTAGTTGTACCACGGGCTCTTCTCGTTGGAGATGAGCTGGTTCATGGCCACCATCTGCCCCGTGTACGCGGAGATGCGGATCATGATGCCGCAGGCGGTGGACATCGCGCAGGCCTCGCCCTCGTTGTAGTACGGCCCCTTGCCCATGATGGACTTGATGAGGTCCACGTGCTCCTGCACGTACGGGTTCACGTCCGGGAAGTCGCCGGAAAGTTCGATCTTCTTGTTGTCTGGCGTGCGCGCAGTGGTGCCGGTGAGGACGGCCTTCTCGGCGCGGAACAGCTCGCTCACGTTGTTGGCGCAGCCGCCCACCTGGCGGCACATGGAGTGGATGTGGACGCCGTCGCCGTAGTCGAAGTCGCCGCTGAAGCAGTCGTACTGGTTGCCGCTCACGCGGCGGGAGCGCGCGCCGAACGCCACGACGCTCTTCGGATAGCGGCCGAGGAACCAGTTCGCGACGTCGATGTTGTGGACGTGCTGCTCGCAGATGTGGTCTCCCGAAAGCTCCGTGAAGTTGAGCCAGTTGTTGCAGAGATAGTCCTTGTTCGACTGCCCCGGCTTGCGCGTGCGCACCCACGGCACTCCGCTGTTCCAGTACACCTCGCCCCCGAGGATCGTGCCGAACTTGCCCTCGTCGAGGGCCTTCTTGACCATCAGATAGCCCCTCTGGTGGCGGCGCTGCGTGCCGCACACGATCGTGAGCTTCTTCTGCTCGGCGAGCTTGGACGCCTCGATCATGAGGCGCACGCCGGGGGCGTCCACGGCCACGCCCTTCTCGGCGAACACGTGCTTGCCCGCCTGGACCGCGGCCATCGTGTGGCGCGGACGGAAGTTGAGCGGCGTCGTGAGGATCACCACGTCCACCTCGGGCATCGCCATGATCTGCTTGTAGCCGTTGGCGCCGCCGAACGCGAACTTCTCATCCACGTTGAACTTCTTGGCGGCGAACTGCGCCTTGTCCAGGAAGTAGTCGGCGAACGCGACGGGCTTGATCTCCACGTTGATGCCCTGATCGCGGCAGATCTTCGCGGCGTTGAGCAGGTTGCCCAGCGCGCCCTGGCCGTAGTAGTCCTGGTCGTTCTTCGGCTGGCGTCCGCCGCCAGTTCCGCGTCCGCCGCAGCCGACGACGGCCACGCGGATCACCTTGGCGCCGCCGTCCTGGGCCATGCCGGGGGCGGCCGCGAGCGCCGCGGCCATGCCGCTTGTCTTGAGGAATGTTCTTCTGTTCATTTTGTGTTGCTCCTTTTTCAAAGTTTCTGGTTTCTGGTTTCTGGTTTCTAGTTTCTGGTTTCTAGTTTCTAGTTCCTGGTTTCAAATTCTCAATTCTCAATTCCTCACGCTTCTTCCCACTGGCGGCGGAGGAGGTCGCACATCTTCATGATGAGAACGTGCTTCTCGTCGTTGTTGGGCATGATGGGCTTGCCCTTGGCGTCCTTGCCCTTGGAGGGCCAGCCGCACTCCATCGAGACCGCGCCGCGGTAGCCGATGAACTTGAGGCCCTTGAAGCCGTCCACGTAGTTGTCGAGATCGCCGTCGGTTCCGGGCACCTTGCGTCCGCCGAGGGAGGCGATGTGCACATGCTTGAGGAGCTTCCCGGCCGTCACGAACGCGCCGAAGTAGCTGGCCTCCTCCTTGGACATGTGCCAGAAGTCGCCCATCACGGAGCAGCCCTTGCCGATCTCCTGGGCCATCTTCGCGCCGTCGGAGACCTGGCGGAGGAACGGCGTCTCGGCCCTCTGCAGCGGCTCCAGGACGATCTCGGTGCCGCACGCGGCGGCCTTCTCGGCGATGCGCCTGCCGTAGTTCGTGACGAAGCTCTCGCGGAGCTCCTTGAGGCCCACCTCGGGCTTGGAGCGGGCCGGGCAGATGATGAGGCCGATGCTCTTGATCTCGCCAAGGAGCTCGAGGACGGGCATGAACTTCTCCACCTCAGCCTCGCACTTGGCGGGGTCCGCGTAGTCGAAGCGAGAGGGGCCGCAGGCTGTCGCCAGGAAGAGCTTGCGGCGCTTGAGGGATTCGGCCACCTTGCGGCCCTTGTCCTGAAGCCAGGAGATGGCCGAGGGGATCTCGACGGCCTGGAAGCCGTTCTTCTCGAGGTAGTCGAGCTTGGCCTCCACTTCGTCCACGGTGGGGATGCCGCCCCACTGAAGGCAGAGGTTGAGCTGCGCCGGCTGGGCGGGCGGCGTCAGCTTGGGGCCGCATCCGCACGGGGCGCAGCCGCACTTGGCCGCGGCGTTCGCCGCGGCGGCAACGCCGACGGCCGCGCCGCCGGCGAGAAATTCGCGTCTGTTCATTCGATCTCCTTAAGAGGTTT
>CAMOHV010000261.1 GCA_946615275.1 uncultured Verrucomicrobiota bacterium
GAGATTGGGAAACAACCTAAACTCCTCGTTTGGATTTTAACGCAGAGACGCAGAGCCTTCCAGAAAGATCAGAGGCAATTGTAGAACCACTGAATGCACGGAAAACACAGAAGCAAGATTTTCCAGACAGATTTCCGTGTGTCCTGCGTGTTCAGTGGTTCATAAAGTGGAAACGAAGCAAAGACACCCCTTGCTCTGCGCCTCTGCGTTAAAGAAATACAGCATGCAACAGAGAAGTTTAGGTTCAAATAGTTATGAAGGGTAGGCGGATCACGCCCCCGCCATGAGGCGGGAGGTGACCTCTATCACGTTCACCTGGTTGCGAAGCTGGAGCATCACCTGCTCTATCTCGCGCTTGCCGCCCAAGACGTCTATCTTCATCCGCGACACCGAACCGTCCTCCGTGGGGCCCACGCTCAGCGTCTGGATGTTGTAGCCGCGCCCCGATATGAGCCCCACGATGCGCGCCAGGACGCCTGGCTTGTTCTCGACGAAGCAGTTGAGCCTGTGAAGTTCCTCTTTCATGCCTATGCCTTCCTTTCGTTCCACCGGGCGTCACTCGAAGATCATTCCCTCGACGGGCTGCCCGCCGGGCTGCATCGGATACACGTTCGCGCGCGGATCCACTATCACCTCAACGAACGTGGTCCTCTCGGAGCGGACTGCGCTGCGGATCGTGGCCTCGAGCTTCGCCGGGTCGATCACGCGGTACGCCTTGGCGCCGTGCGCCTCTGCGAGCTTCACGAGGTCGGGGAGGTAGTCGTAGGCGAGGTCCTGGTCGAGGCGCTCGTTGGCGCAGCGTCCCTTCACGGAGAGTATGGAGTCCGCGTAGTTCTTCTTGTAGAAGAGCTCCTGCCACTGGCGCACCATGCCGAGGCAGGCGTTGTTCACAACGACGAACGTGACGGGAAGCTTGTGCTCCACGGCCACGACAACCTCCTCGAACGTCATCTGCGCGCCGCCGTCGCCGCACACGGCCACCACCTTGTGGTCGGGCTTGCCGATCGCGGCCCCGATCGCCGCCGGGATTCCGAAGCCCATCGTGCCCATGCCGCCGGAGGAGATGAAGTGGCGCGAATGCGTGTGGCGGAAGAACTGCGCGCACCACATCTGGTGCTGCCCCACGTCCGTCACAAGCACGGCGTCGCCCTTCGTGGCGCGGTCTATCGCCTCTATCACGCTCTGGGGCATGATCACGGCCTTGTCGCGCTGCCTGTAGCCGATGGGGCGGGCCTTCTTCCAGCCGTCGATCTTCGCGAGCCACTCTGCGTGCTCCGCCTGCTTCACGCGCGAGGCGACTGTGGTGAGCAGGTCCTTGACGTCGGCCACTATCCCGAGGTCCGCGCCGACGTTCTTCCCTATGGACGACGGGTCGACGTCCACGTGCACTATCTTAGCCTTCTTCGCGTAGGCCGCCAGCTTGCCGGTCACGCGGTCGCTGAACCTCACGCCCAGGGCGACGATGAGGTCGGCCTCGTTGATCGCGTAGTTCGCCGCCGCGAGGCCATGCATCCCCGCCATGCGCAGGGAGAGCGGATCGGTCTCGGGGAAGGCCCCGAGGCCCATTAGCGTCGTGGCCACGGGGATCTGCGCCTTGCGCGCGAGGCGGGCGACGTCCTTCGTGGCGCCGGCGGCGATCACGCCGCCGCCCGCGTAGATGACGGGTCGCTTCGCCTCGTTGATGAGCTTGGCGAGTCGCGAGACCTGGCTCGGAGTGGCGTAGGACTCGGGGTGGTACGCGCGCAGCGAGACGCGCTCGGGGTATTCGGCCGTGGTGAATGCGCGCTGGACGTTCTTGGGGATGTCGATGACCACGGGGCCTGGCTTGCCGTGCGTCGCGATGAAGAACGCCTCGGCGACGATCTCGGGGAGCTCGTCGGCGCTCTGCACGAGGAAGCTGTGCTTCGTGACGGCGCGGCAGATGCCGTTCATGTCGGCCTCCTGGAAGGCGTCGGTGCCGATCTGGCTCATGGGGACCTGGCCGGTGATGCACACGAGCGGCACGCCGTCCATGTTGGCGGTGGCGAGGCCGGTGATGGTGTTTGTGGCGCCCGGGCCGGACGTGACGAGGCACACGCCGGGCTTGCCCGTGGCGCGGGCGTAGCCGTCGGCCATGTGGACGCATCCCTGCTCGTGGCGGCCCAGTATGAAGTGGAACGGCGCGGCGGGCAGGCAGTCGAAGATGTCCAGGACCGATCCTCCCGGATATCCGAACAGCACCTCCGTGCCTGCCTTCGCCAGCGAGTCCACCAGGGCCTGCGCGCCAGTAGTCTTCTTCTTTTCCTTCATTTCTATCTCCGTCAATCTTCAAACTTGTTCTGCCTTAGCCACGTCGCGGCGGCGGCGTCCCCGCGCGCCGCGCGGGAGCGCATCTTCCACTTCAGGGCGAGCGCGTCGTCCTGCGGCACGCCCCAGCCGTTGTCGTAGCACTGCACGAGGTTCTCCATCGCCGGGGGGTAGCCTTCGGCGGCGGACTTCCTGAACCAGCGCACCGCCTCGTCCTTGTCCATCTTGACGCCCCCGTCGCCGCGCATGAGCGCGACGCCCCAGGCGTCCATCGCCTCGGGCGAGCCGCCTTCGGCGGCCTCCTTCGTGAACTTCGCCGCCTTCTCGGCGTCCTTCGGCACGCCTTCGCCTCGCAGGTGCGCGAGGGCCAGGTTGAACATCGCCGTGGGGTCGCCGAGGTCGGCCGCCTTCTGGAACCACTGCGCGGCGAACTCGGGGTCGGGCGCGCCGACGCGGCCTTCGCGCAGGAACCACCCGAACGAGTTCATGGCCGCGGGGTGGCCCTTCTCTGCGGCGGAACGGAAGCAGAGGAAGGCGCTGGCATCGTCGCGCTTCTCGCCGAGACCGCGCGCGTAGCACATGCCAAGGTTGTAGAGGCCGTTGGCGTCGCCCTTGCCGGCCGCCCTGCGGAAGAGGTTGGCGGCGCGGGAGAGCCGGGCGGCGGCGGCGTTGGTGTCGGAGGAGTTCACGGCGGCGTCGAGCTGGAGGTTGCCCCAGGCATTGAGAGCCTGGACGTTGCCCTTTTCGGCGGCGACGCGCAGGAGATTGGTGTCCGAGGCCTCCACAGCGAGCAGATACCACACGAGCGGATTGTCCGTGCGCTCGCCGACCCTGCGGAAGCGCTCGCGCCCCTCGGCGAGCCACTTCTCGCGCTTGGCGGGGGGAATCTTGGCGGCGGGCGGGGCGTCCTCGTCGCGCGAGACGAGCGCCAGCACGAACGACTGGAGCGGCGCGCCGGCCTTGGCGGCGGCGGCCACCTCCTCGGCGGCCTTCGCGTAAGCCTTGCGCGATCCGGCGGCGCGCGAGTTGAGGAGACGCTCCACGGCGTCGGCGCCAGCCGGGCTCGCGGCGTATCCCATGCACGCCGCCGCTATCGCGGCGGCGGCAATCTGAAGGCGCCGTCTCACAGCTCCAGTTCCGTCTCCTCGCGCGTGGCGAGGTCCTTGAGGCGGGCCTTGCCGGCGGCGACGTCGTCCGGGCCGAGGAACACGGCCTTCGCGCAGGAGGAGGCTCCGGCGCGCGCGAAGAACTGCTTCGGCTTGGCCTTCTTGAGGGCAAGGTTAACATCCTCGCCGGCGGCGCGCAGCTTCGCCGCGAGGGCGAGCGCGGCGTCGCGCTGCTCGGGGAACATGAAGCCCACATACACGCCCTTCCTGGGCGCGGCGGTGTCGGCGCCGAGCCGGGCCTTGAGGAGTTCGGTCACCACGACGTCGCCGAAGCCGAGGCCAACAGCTGTGGCGGGCTGCCCGCCGATGGCCGTGAGGAGGTTGTCGTAGCGGCCGCCGCCGAAGATGGCGCGGAACTCGCGCTTCGCGTCGA
>CAMOHV010000262.1 GCA_946615275.1 uncultured Verrucomicrobiota bacterium
TCGAGCGACTGCATGAGCGTGGGCTTGATGGCGTTCACGAGGAGCGCGCACATCGCGCCGTCCACCTCCAGGTCTCGCGTCGTCACGGGCGCGCCGCCCTTCGAGTATGCAACGACGATCCTCCCCAGGCGCTCGCGGAGGTCCTTGAGGTCGGCGGACATCGCGAGTATGGCCATCACCTCGGAGGCGACGGTGATGTAGAATCCGCTCGACATGTTGAAGCCGTCCAGCCTGCCGCCGCGGCCGATCTCTATGTCGCGGAGGCCCTGCGCGCAGAAGTCCATGGCCCAGCGCAGCTGGACGCGCCCGGGGTCGATGTCGAGGCGCTTCAGTCCCCGCTCGGCAAGCCAGGCGTCGTCGTGGTTGCGCTCGTGCTGCATGCGGCTGTTGAGGGCCACCATCGCGAGGTTGTTGGCGTTCGTGATGGCGTCGATGTCTCCGGTGAGGCCTAGGGAGAGGGCCGTGAGCGGCACCACCTGCGCGAGGCCGCCGCCGGCGGCCGAGCCCTTGATGTTGAAGGTGGGCCCGCCGGATGGCTGGCGGACGCAGCCGATCACCTTCCTTCCGCGCCGCCCAAGGCCCTCCACGAGGCCGAGCGTCGTGGTGGTCTTTCCCTCGCCAAGGGCCGTTGGGGTAATGGCCGTGACGTCGATGTACTTAGCACGCTTCCTTTCGCCGAGGCGCTTCAGCACCTTAGTGACGTCCACTTTGGCGAGCACGTCGCCGTAGGGAGACCATTCGCCTTCTTCAAGTCCAAGTTCGGCGGCCAGTTCACGGGCAGGGCGGAGCGTAGCCTCGGCGGCCTCCGCGATCTCCCAGTCCTTCATCTTCGTAGGGTCAAGTTTCATGGGAGTATGATAGCATAATCCCCGTTCCGGCGCAAGTGCGGGGAACGATTATATCGTAGAGGAAAATCACTTTGGGCAGGATTGCGCCTTCGCGGCGAAAGCCCGAGCCTCACCTGAAGATTATGTGGGTGCCGCTCACATCGCATAGCGAAAGCACCTTGCCGTCGTCCGACGGCACAAGCTTCCACACATGCCCGGCGCCGACGAGAGAAGGCGCCCCCGATATGGCGTCCGCCGAGGCCGCCCGGACGAGCGGCGTGCCGTCCCTGCCGTGGCTGAAGAGATCCAGATCCTCTACCGAAAGCGTCGTCCCGGCTGCGAACTTGAGCTTGGCGCCGGCGGCGACCGTCAGCGGCCCGCCCGCCGCCTGCGCGTGAGAAACGGTCCAGGTGTTGCTCACGACGAGCTCGCCGTTAGTGATGGACGGGCAGCCCGAGAGGCCGTTGAATACGAACGGCACATACGGCGCCGCGTCGCCGAAGTCGATGGATGTGCCCGGACCGAACGACGCCGGGCCATCAAACGTCGGACGGTAGGCGTCGGCGTCGGCCGCCGCCGCCGCTTTGTCCATCGCCGACCGCAGGAACGAGCCGTCGCCGGGATCCTGAAGCTTCGCATAATTCGCAGAGTTCGTGGCGCACCTCGCCTGCCAGTCCACGCCAATGCCGAAGTTGTTCGCCCAGCCCGGGACCGTACCCGGCCCGCCGTTGGCCTGATACCAGTTGCCCATCACAAGGAAGAATGGCTGCCAGCCCGCCGTCAGCGTAACCTGCGGCCCCATGTAGAAACGCGTCCACCCTGATATTTTCTTGCCGGTCAGCTCGTCGGTCTGGTCGCTGAACTTGATCACGTCCTTGTTGCCGATCCGCAGATGCGTAGCGCGCCAGATGCACGAGGCGAAATTGCACGTCACCGACTCTCCCTCCTCGCCCGGAATGCGGATGTAGCCGGAATAGTAGAATGTATGCTGGATGCCGCTCGGCCACGACCTGTATGCATACGACACACCACTGTGGTCGATGCCATAATACGGCACGTTGTCCGGCACGGTGTTGACCCCATAGCTGTTGGAGACTTTCTTGTACCACCACTTAAGTCCGCTGGGCGCGTCTGGGATGCGCGAATGAATCCTGACGCCGCCCGCGCGCACATCCAACGCATCCTTCACATGCAAAGGCGTCCAGATGTCGAGCACACCATTGCCAGTCTTGGTGAGCGACTTCGCCGACGCGAAGACCACCCTTCCCGAAATGGCCCCCGCCCCGTCGACGGCGACATCTGGAAATGTCATCGTGGGGGCTGCCGTCGTATCCAACGTGGTCGCCATCATATGAATACTTGCGTTCGTAAGCGACAACGCGCCGCCTTGGACGGGGATGGAGTTCGCGCCCCATGCGGCCACACCGCCGCCGTTCTGCGTGATGCCGCCCGTGAACGTGTTGGACGCATTGTAGAACTGCAGCCAACCGCCGTTGCCGCCCCAGAATCCGCCTGAGCCGGACACCTTTCCGTAAAGCATCACCTGTTTTCGCGAACTCAGGTCGTTCTTGGTTCGGCCCTGCACAGTGATCGGGCCTTGCCAGACGTTCTGCGTATACGCCCCCGGCGCATAGGTGCCGTTGTCCGAGACCAATCGCACATTGTCCTCCAGCACAAGGTTCGCAGGTTGCTTGGTTGTCGAAGCCCACTGGCTGAAATACGCGCCCGACTTGACCGTGACCGTCTGCGCCGTGGTGAACCCGTTGTTATAGGACTGGAACTCCAGCCCGCCGCTCTCAACGACGATATTTCCTGGATTGCTTATGTTCAGCTGCACCAGAAAGAGCATCTGGTTGCTCTCGCCGGCCACCGTCAGCGTGTAGCCGCCCATGTCGAAAGCGCGATAGCGAAAATCGAGACGTTGCGTGGTGGAGATGCGCACGGGCCCGGTGAAGGTGATCGTTCCGCCGAAGTAGGAGCACCCGTTGCTCGTCTGCCGAATGGCGCCCTTCCCATTGTAGCCGTCGCCGCTAACATAGAACTTCTCATCCGCCAGAAAAGCTGACGGGCCGTTCGCGCCGGCGCTGCACGTACTGTTGAACGTGCCGCCGTCAAGCACGTACGTCGCGCCTATGACCGTGCCCACCGAACCGGAGGCGGACGCCCGGTAGAAGCCGTTCGTGATGTAGATGTCGCCGTCGTAGTTCGCGAGCACGTTGTCGACCGTGAGCGTGCCCTCGCCCGCCTTCACAAGCGGAAGCGCGCCGATGGCCGTCACGTCATCCGCCGTCAGAGCGTACGTCTCGCCCGTCGGCACGTCAATGACGTACTTGCCGTCGTCGACGCCCTTTGATGGCTCGCCGAATGAGGCGAGGCCAGCCACCGCGCATGTGAAGGCCAGCAGAAATCTTCTTGTACGCATATCGTCTTCTCCGTGCTAAAATGATGCATTTATTGTAGCATTCTCCGCCATTGCTGTCAATCTGGAGTTTACTCTGCGCAGTCGCGCGGCGATTGCTCAATTCTCAATTCTCGAACGGGCTGGCAGCCCGTTCTACCAGGGGGCGTGAGGGCGCCCCCCTCCTATTGTCCTATGAAGCAATCATTGCATCGACAGGAATTCTGCCGGCGGCACGGCCGACACCGGCGAAAGGCGGAAATCCTGCACGTTGCGCGTGATCACATAATCGCAACCTGAAAGCTTTGCGCTTGCCGCCACCACGGCATCCTCGAAATCGTCCATGCCTAACGTCCGCGCCAACCTGAACACTGCCGCATCGGCAGAACCACTGAATGCACGGAAAACACAGAAGAGTGATTTCTTGTTCCAGACAGATTTCCGTGTGTTCTGCGTGTTCCGTGGTTCATAAAGTGGAAACGAGGCAAAGGCAACCCTTCCCCTGCGCCTCTGCGCCTCTGCGTTAAAGAAATAGCATTTACCCTAAATTCCTCATTTCGATTTACCACTCCATGTTATATCTCACGCAGAGG
>CAMOHV010000263.1 GCA_946615275.1 uncultured Verrucomicrobiota bacterium
TCTTGTCCTATCCTCCTCTTGTCCTCCTCGTCCTGGCATCGCTCCAGCCCCCTGAATTTTGGGTATGGATTTCCGCCGAAGATTAGTGTAAAATATTCCGCGTTTTCTCAAATGGAAGAAGAAGGAAGATGAAGAAGTTGATGATAGTGGAGTCGCCGGCGAAGGCGAAGACCATAGGAAAATATCTAGGTGCCGATTTCGTCGTGAAGTCCAGCGTGGGGCACGTCCGCGACCTGTCGAAGAAGGGGCTCTCAATCAAGGTGGAGCCGGACGGGACCGCCGCCGGGGCCTGGACGTTCAAGCCCACCTACGAGGTGTCGCCGGACAAGAAGAAGGTCGTGGACGACCTCATGAAGGCCGCGAAGGCGGCGGACGAGATATATCTCGCGCCCGATCCCGACCGCGAGGGGGAGGCGATCGCGTGGCATCTCAGCCAGGTGCTGGCGCCCGCCACCAAGGGCAAGCCCGTGAGGCGCGTCACCTACAACGAGATCACGAAGACGGCCGTGCGCGACGCCGTGGAGCATCCCGGCGAGATAGACATGGCGAGGGTTGACGCGCAGCAGGCGCGGCGCATCCTGGACCGTCTGGTGGGCTTCAAGGTGTCTCCCATGCTGTGGCGCAAGCTGAACTACGGAAGGCAGCTCTCGGCGGGGCGCGTGCAGTCGGTGGCGCTGAGGCTGCTGGTGGAGCGCGAGCGCGAGATCAACGCGTTCGTCCCCGAGGCGTACTGGGTGATGGGCGTGGAGGCGGCGAAGAAGGGCGAGGAGAAGGATTCCTTCACCGCCAGGCTCGCGCGCATCGACGGCGAGAAGCCGGAGATTAAGAGCCAGGAGCAGAGCGCGATGATCGTGGACGACCTGGACGGCGCATCGCTGAAGGTGGCGTACGTGAAGACGCAGCCGAAGACGCGCCATCCGTATCCGCCGTTCACGACGTCCACGCTGCAGCAGGCGGCGTCAAGCGTATGCGGCTTCACGCCGCACAGGACGATGTCGCTGGCGCAGAAGCTGTACGAGTCGGGCCTGATAACGTACATGAGGACGGACTCCGTGAACGTGGCGGCCGTGGCGCGCGCCGCGGCGGCGGAGCTGATCGGGCAGATGTTCGGCAAGGACTACGTGCCGGAGACGCCGAACTTCTACAAGTCCAAGAGCGGCGCGCAGGAGGCCCACGAGGCGATCCGCCCGACGGACGTCGCCCAGCGCCCGGAGGACCTTCAGCTCGACGCGCAGTCCATGAAGCTCTACGACCTCATCTGGCGCAGGTTCGTCGCCTCCCAGATGGCCTCGGCCCGCATGAGCCAGACGACGGTCGGGATCGAGGCGGAGAAGGACGAGCTGCGCCACTCCTACCTCTTCACGGCTTCGGCCACGCAGACGGTGTTCGACGGATTCCTCGCCGTCATGAAGGCACCGAGGAGGAAGTCCAGGGACGATGCGGACGAGGAGTCCGACGAGGTCGCCTCCCTGCCGCCGCTTGAGGAGGGCGCCGCCCTGGTGCCTGTGCGCTGGCTCTCCGAGCGCAAGGAGACCAAGCCGCCGCCGCGCTACTCCGAGGCCGCCCTCGTCAAGGCGCTCGAGGAGAACGGCGTGGGCCGCCCGTCCACGTACGCGCAGACGATCGAGGTGCTGGTGGACCGCAAGTACGCCACCCGCGAGGACCGGCAGCTTGTCCCCACGGCCCGCGGCACGGACGTCAGCGACTGGCTCGTGCAGAAGCTGGAGCCGCTCTTCAACGTGGGCTACACCGCGCAGATGGAGGGCGAGCTCGACAAGGTCGAGGCCGGCGAGGAGAACTGCGACGGCATGCTCAGCGGCTTCTACCGCAAGTTCACGGCCTGGCTCGACGCCGCCGAGGACCCCGCTCCGCCGCCGGAGAAGTTCCAGGCGCTCTTCGACATCCTGGGGCGCGTCAAGACCTGGAAGGCCCCCGTGACAGTCGGGAGGCGCACGTATTCCGACGAGCTCTTCGTGAAGTCCGTCAAGGAGAAGTTCATGTCCGCCCCAGAGACGCTCACGGCCCGCCAGCTGGAGGCGCTCGTGAAGCTCGCGGTGGCCTACGGCGAGCAGCTGCCCGGCGCGGAGATGGAGCTCATCGACCTCGGCTACGGCCCCGAGATCGACCGCATCAAGAACGCCCCCTCCGAGGAGCTTGTGAAGTGGTGCTTCCAGACGATCGACCGCATCGGCGGGCTCACCAAGAACCCGTTCCTCAACTCCCTTCGCGAGCAGGTTGACCGCGGCCGCCTCCTGAGCCCCAAGCAGTTCAGCATCCTCGCTCGCAGCGTAGGCGAGAACGCGGGCGCACTGCCCGACGCAGAGCAGGTCCGCACCCGACTGGCCCCGTATGTGCCCGACGGCTTCGAGACCTCCCCCGCCGACCCGGCCGTGCCGGAGCTCCTCGTGCTTCTCGAGAAGGTGCAGAACTGGAAGGAGCCCGCCCGCCGCGGCCGCCGCGTTTACAACGACCAGGAGTTCGTCTCGTCCCTGCGCGAACAGTACGCCCGCCGCAGCTCGCTCTCGCCGCGCCAGGTGCTGGCGCTCCGCCGCGTGTGCGTCACCTACCGCGACCAGATACCGGAGTTCGAGCAGGTGGCCGACCGCCTCGGTCTCAGGGATCTCCCCGCCCACGAGAAGGCAGCGAAGGCCGAGGCCGACGCCAAGGCAGACGCCCGCGCCGAGAGGCGCGCCAAGAGCAGGAGGCGCTCACGCCGCTAGCGACAAACAGCGCAGCCGAGTCCGACCCCGCAATCGTGCGCTTCGGCCGATTCCTGCTCGCGGAGAAGAACGCTTCCGGCCACACGGCCGGCGGATATGTGCAGGACATAGCCCAGTTCGCCGCCTACAGATGGGGCGCGGACGCCCCCGCCCCGTTCCCATGGGACCGCGCCACCCCCGAGGACGCGCGCTCGTTCCTCATGGCCTTCGCGTGCGAGAACGCCCGCCCCACCACGATCCGCCGCAAGCTCGCCTCGTTGCGCACGCTCTACAGGTTCCTCGTCCGCGAAGGGCTCTCGCCCGCCAATCCGTTCACGGGCCTGCGCGGGCCGAAGATACCGAAGCCCCTCCCCAAGGTGCTCACCGTCGAGGAAACGGCCCGTTTCCTGGGCGCGCCGCGCGAGGAGCTCGCCGAGAGGAGAAAGAGCCAGAAGGCGCCGTCCCGCGAGGAGGTGTATTCGCTCCTCCGCGACGCCGCTCTCTTTGAGTCGCTCTACTCCACGGGATGCCGCATATCCGAGGTGACGCCGCTCGTGTGGCGGCAGATAGGATTCTCGAACGGCGCGGTGATCGTCACCGGCAAGGGCCGCAAGCAGCGCCTCTGCATCCTCGGGGCGCCCGCACTGGCGGCCCTGCGCGAACTGCGCCCCGCCGCCGAGGATCTCTTCCCCGACGTCTCCGGCCCGGACTCCCCGGTGTTCCTCTCCGAGCACGGCAGGCCGTTCACGCCACGCGAGGCCGAGCGCCGCATGAAGCGCCACCTCGCACGCGCCGGGCTTCCGGCCGACATCACGCCGCACAAGCTCCGCCACTCCTTCGCGACGCACCTCCTCGACGGCGGTGCCGATCTCCGCAGCGTCCAGGAGATGCTCGGCCATGCCTCCCTCGCCACCACCCAGGTGTACACCCATGTCTCCATCGGCCGCCTCCGCGACGTGTACCACCATGCCCACCCCCGTGCGCAGACGCCATCGTGAACTTTGAAAAAATGCGTTTTGAGCCTTGACGGCAGACGCAAGATAAAGTATCATATACCCGTTCGCACATTTCAGAAACAATCAAGGAGTCAAGATGAATTCCACATTCAAAAAAGTCG
>CAMOHV010000264.1 GCA_946615275.1 uncultured Verrucomicrobiota bacterium
GACGCCCGGCGTGAGGAACCTGCACTGCGGCGCGTAGAGCACCTTCACGCCGCCAAGCCCGTCCCGCATCACGGTCTCCTCGTACACGACGCGCGGATCGAGCCGCGCGCGCTGGAGGAACGTTATCGCAGGCGCGCTCCACCCCCACGACGCGGGCCCGCCCAAGAGGCACGTCGTGGCGCTCTCCAGAACGGCCACCGGCGAATCGTCGCGCCCGAGGTCCACGAGCGTGGGCCCCAGCCGCGCCACCACGCCGTGCAGCAGCTCCTTGAGCCGCTCCGTGGTCTCGGGGTTCGTGTAGCAGTAGCCCGTCTCGCTGCCCGTCTCGTAGATCGTTCCCCAGCCATGGTACATTATGCCCTTCACGGGCTTCGCCAGCATGGACCACGTGGCCTCCTGTAGCGAATCCGGCGGTATCGACGGGAACCCCGCTCGCGGACGCTTCGCGAGCCACGCCGGCTCCGGGTTCACCACGACGTTCGACGGCGCGATCTGCGACCTGTAGCAGATGAGCTGCGTCATCATCATCACCTGTTGTCCCGGCCTCCCTGCCGCCATCGCGAACATCTCCTCCAGCGGACCTGCCACGTTCATCGGCTCCGGCACCGCGTATATCCACTGGTTCAGCACGTCCACATCGCCGCCCGAGCCCCATATCGGCGGACATCTCACCGCCGGGTCGAAGAAGCTGAAGAACGGCCTCCTCCTCTGCGCCTCGCCTCCGTCCCGATAGCGCCCCGCGCCCTTCCTGAACTCCTCCGCGATCGCGCCCGTGTAGCCCGGCCAGCCGTCGCCGCCCTTCCAGAACCAGCGGTAGTACGCGAGGATCGGATCGTCCTCGAGCACAACGCCGGCCGGAAAACGCTTCATCGCATCGGCCAGGGTGAAAGTCTTCCTGTTGACCTCGGGCGGCACTTCGCGCCCGGTCTCCGCCTTGTAGCGAAGGTGCTCGGTATTGAAGGAGGGATAAGTGCCGTCGCGCTGCTCCGTGCACGCCAGGACGCCGGCGAACGCGGGATGTCCGCCGAAGGCGTCCCGCTCGACGGCTACGACGCGGCGCACATAGTCCACCATCGCAGGATTGGAGACCTCGGGAGCCGGCCGCTTCTGGCGCGCCGGCTGCGAGCCGTCCCTGAGCCTGCGCCACAGATTCGACGCTGGCCCGTCGGGCGGATAGAGGGGAGGGACGCTCCGCACAAAGCGAAGCCCCTTGGCGAGCGCCTTGTCGAGCGTGCGCACGCTGCGCGCCGCCGCCGAGGCGTCGGGCTCCGCCCTGTTGACGCCGAAGCCGGCCGCGGCGTGCGTGAAGCCGAAATCGGTGAGCACCTCGTACGGCGCGTTGAATCCCCACATGAGCGCGGGCATGCGCGCGGCGAACGTCGGCCCCACCGCGGCCTCCACGCGGCGCTCGATCTTCACCACCCCCCGCGCGCCGCGCCCCTCGACCACGACGTCGAAGAACGCACTGCCCGGCCTCACATGCGTCTGGACCGGCACGGAGAACGACGCGCATCCGCCCTGCGCCACATCTCCAAGATCCCTCTTGTGCGTCGCGACGCATCTGCCCTCCGCGTTCAGCTGGCGCACCGTCGCGATCACTCCAGAGAGCGAAGCCCCGGCCACGTTCTCGATGGAGAACGAGACCGCCGCATCCTTTTCCGCGCGCTCGAACGCAAGCCTCCCTTCCGCAGAGAAGCCGAACGGCTCGCGCGGAACGGGCGTTATCGAGACCGCCCTAAGCGCCGCCGCGAGCGCATGGTATGTGGACCCCACTCGGTCGCCCGCCACGGCCGGGCGCTCCGGCTGCGCCAGACCGCCCGACTTCTCGATGTAAGTCTCCGACTTCTCCCCATCGAAATCCCATACCACCCTCCTATTGGCGTCGTATAGGAAGGAGAACCTAGCCGGCCGGCCGGCCTCAAGGCGGCGTCTCGGCCCAGAGACCCTGCAGGTGGTGTTGGAAAGCCCCAGATAGACAATCGGTATCCAGTCGTCGCCGCGCCTGTCGAGCGCCACCTGCAGCCCGCGGTCGCGACGCTTCGGGAGATACGTCACATACATGTCGTCCCAGAGTATCCCCTCGTCCCTCGCGGAGGCGTCCCCCGCGAGCGGCGTGAACTCGGCCTCGAAGCGGAACGCCTCGGGGTACACGTACCTGCGCTTCGCCTGGCATCCGGACGCGCGGGCGGGCCCGGACTCGGCGCCGGGCACAAGCCCTTCCGCCGTGAACGCGGCGCCCGGGCGAGGCGTGAAGCCCTCCGGGCATCCGTTCGTGAAAACGACGCGCAGCGCGCCGCCATCGGCCGCGCAGACTGCGCACCATGCCGCCAAGAACACTGACACTATTTTTTCCATGCGATGATTTTACCACATTGCAGGCGTTTTGGCTAGTGCAGCCTAATTGCCTCAATATGTTTTTTGTTTTTTGCAGCATCTGCGATGACGAGGATTTGGTATAATACGCGGCATGGCCCTTCGAGACAATCCAATCGCCTATGCCGTCATGGGGTGCGCGAAACGCATGCACGCCAGTGGAAACGCCGGCGCAATGAAAGAGCCAGTTGCAAATGGCCCGAAAGATCTGCACCCATGAAACATAGAGCCACAGGAAGACCGAGAGGAAGGCCGCCGAGCCTTCCATACGACCTGCCAGAGCAGATTCTGCGAGATCTGGAAAGCAGGATGGATCGTGCAACCGGCCTTGTCAGACCTCAAATCGCGAGCCTTGCGCGGAAACTGAACGTCAGCGTCTCGTCGGTGAAAAGAGCCGTCGCCGGCCTGAGAAACAACGGTTTAATCGAACTTTGCCACGTCAAGAAAAAACCTGCCGACAAGGTCTTTACCATCCTGTACAGGATGCTCAACCCCGCACTGCCAAGCCACGAGACTCCTTGCGGCCAATAATCCCCCTCCCCGTGGCTCAAAAATCCCCCCGTTGTGGTTCAGAAATCTTCTTCGCGCGGCTCAAAAATCCCCTCATAGCGGCTCAAAAATCCCCCGGCAGGGAGAAATTTGCAGGGACACTCCCCGTAAAAGCCATTCGCGCCAAAACCCGTTCCATCACCCTAGATTCCTCTGCTGTTTTAGCCGCAAAGAACGCAAAGATCGCAAAGAACATTGCAATGTGGGCGGATTGCATATTATCAAGACTCGCCATCCATTCCCTGTTTTCACCAGCCGGGTGAATTGCCATGCAGAAGGGAAAGCGTGTATAATCAAGAAACACGTCGTTTCTTTGTGTCCTTTGCGTTCTTTGCGTCTAATAAAAATAAGAAGGGGTTGTTCAACTGCGGTTTTTAGGGTAAAATAGCCTCCCGCTGAGAGAGTCGATCTCGGCCCACTTCCGGTTTCAGCCGAAAACTCACTCCGGACGCGGGCAGCGGAAGCATTGTACCATATTCCCGCCCCATTGTGCCAGAAAGTGTCAAGTCGGCCAGATCGCAAGGGTAAACGCACCAGAATCCGTACCAGGGGAGACCATTACACCTAATCGCCACGTTTCGGAAACGCAAGACGCATCACATTACCGGCAGAACAGGTGCGTTTACCTCTGCAATGGTGCGTTTATTTTCGCGTACTACGGCCAATTCTCTTTGTGATAAATCATCTGTCTATTTACGATTGACGATTCCTTCAAACGAACTCAGGTCGAACGGGTCACGGACATGCCCGCCTCATTCTGCCAGAGGACATGCCGCCCGCCGCCGCAGCGCCAGCAGCCCAAGCCCCACGAGCAACAGCAACGCGGACGACGGCTCGGGGATACCCCCTATTCCGACGACTATCGGATCTCCGTCCATAT
>CAMOHV010000265.1 GCA_946615275.1 uncultured Verrucomicrobiota bacterium
TCTCCGCCGACGAGGCGGCGGTGGCCGAGAAGGCGGCGAACGCCGCGGCGACCGCCGCGTCCGCGAGCCCCGCCGCGCGCATGAGCCAGACGGCAGCCGCGCCGTTCACGGCGAGGACGTCATTGTCGAAGTAGGAGCCGGCGAAGAGCGCCCGCGCGTCCGCCGGCACGTCCGCCGCCGTCCAGCCCGAGCAGTCCAGCGCGCGCCCCGCGAGCGAGAGCAGCCTGCGCTTGAGCGCATGGTACGCCTCCTTCGTGCCGTGGCGGTCGAGATGGTCCTCCTGCAGGTTGAGGAGCGCCGCCGCCTCGGGGCGGAAGTCGTCCGTCGTCTCCATCTGGAACGACGACACCTCCACGACGAGAATGGGGAATCGGGAATTGGGAATTGAGAATTGAGAATTGGGGATTGGCGCGTCTGAAGCCCGAGTTCCCGAATCCGGAATCTGGAATCTGGAATCTGAAATCTGCGAAAACGAGTTCACCACATCGCACACGGGCCGGCCGTAGTTCCCGCATGGTATGCCGCCGAGCGCGTCGGCGACGAGCTTCACCACGCTCGACTTCCCCTTGGAGCCGGTGACCGCGAGCGCGCGCCCTCCCATGGCGCGCCACCTCGTCCATCCCAACTGCAGCTCGGAGACGACCTTCACGCCGCGCGCGCGGCACTCCGCCTGCCATGGATGATCGAGCGCCACGCCGGGGCTCGCCACGGCGAAATCGAAGCTCGCGCCGCCGGGGAACGGCGCGTCGCCGTCGAGGACCTCGACGGAGCACCCCTCGCGGCGAAGCAGCGCGGCAGCGGCCGCACCGCTCGCCCCCGCCCCCAGAACAAGCGCGCGCTTCGTCACTTCACGTACATGAGCGCTATGAGCGTGAACACCATCGTGAAGATGGCGACGGTCTCGACGATGCCGAGCGCCGCCAGATAGTTGGTGAAGCCCTGGTTGGTCTCCGCCTGCGCGTCGCACGCCGCCGCGCCGGCGCGCCCCTGGAACATGGCCGAGAGGCCGATGCCAAGGCCTGCGAATATCCCAAGCACAAGCATCGGCAGTCCCGACCCGGCGGACACCGTCGCCTTGAGCGCCGTCACCGCGCCGTCCGCCCCCTTCACCTCCGTGATGGTCCCCAGCATGATGAACATCAGGATCATCCCGTAGAGCGTCTGCGTTATCGGCGCGCCCACGAACGACAGCAGCAGGAACGGCGCCGGCTTGTTCGCGGCGTAGCACTTCTTCCACGACCCCACGGCCGCCGCCGCCGCGAAGCCGGTCCCGAGCGCCGAGCCGGCAGCGCTCAGCCCCAGACAGGCGATCGCGCCGGCGATTATCATGTATGCATCCATTTTTTACTCCTTGTTGTTGTCAGTTTTTCTTGAAAGGCTTGAAGGCGAATCCCGACCACGAGACGCCTTTGTGGTTCGAGAACTCAAGCGTGTTCAGGCGAACCGCGTGGACCAGTATCGAGAGCCCCGCCATCGCGAAGTTGAGCGCGTGCCCCACCGCGAGGATCAGCACCATCGGCACGATCTTCGCCCACATCGGCAGCGGCAGGTCCGTCGCCATCATGTTGAAGTTCTGCGCCACCTTCACGGACGCGAGGCCCACCGCGAACAGGCGCACGTAGCTGATGATGTCCCCAAGCGCGCTCATCACGTTGAGCGGCAGCATCCCCAGCTCCGCCCCGCGCGTCTTCAGCTCGCGCGGCTTCACCGTGAACCCGAACACCAGCGCGAGCGACACGCCGAACACCCAGAACATCGCAGACGGTATCCCCTGCCATATCCCGACTATCGAGTTCACCGTGCAGTACATGAAGAGCAGCACCCCCGCCCATCCGAACTCCGCCAGGCACGTGGTGTCGTTGATCCTGCACACGCCGTTCCATATCCTCGCGAGCATCAGGTGGCTCACGCCTATCGTGAAGCAGAGGAACATCATGTTGTGGTACGACGGGTCCCCGAGCCACTTCACCGTGGCCCAGTCCCTGCACCACGGGATCGCCGCGCCGAACCAGGTGTTCGAGAGGATCCCCCACACAACCGTCGCGAACGAGAACACGGTCATCAGCGTGAGCCACGAGCGGACGACGCGCGGGCGATGCCCCTCCGTCGGACGCGTCCTGCGCCAGCCCCAGAGCGTCGCCGCGAGCATCAGCGCGCCATAGCCGCCGTCGCCCACGAGCATCGCGAAGAAGATCGAGAAGTAGCACATGAACGGCACCGAGACGTCCGCCTCTCTGTACGCGGGCGAGATGCCAAGCCCCTCGAAGAGCGCCGCCACGGGGCGGAAGAGCTTAGGCGGGCGTATGAGCGTGGGCGGCGCCTCGTCCGCCCGCGGCTCGCGTACGGCGATACCCCATCCGTTCGAGACAGCCGCGGCGCGCACGGCCGGAAGCGAATTCTCCGGCATCCAGCCCTCGATGTATGCGATATCGCCCTGCTCGGCGAGCGCGTCCTCGGCCGCGGCGAACTCGATGGCGTCCTTCAGCTCGGGATATCGCGCGGTGATCGTGCCGACGCGCGCGTTCGCCGCCGCCAGCTCCGCAAGCGCGGCGTCGGCGCGGGCCTCCGCCTCAGCAAGCCGCGCGCGCGTGGCGGAAAGGCGCTCCGCCGGCATCGGCACGGCCTCACAGCCCTGCGGCAGCTCCATCTCCGCGCCTGCGGGCGCAACCACGGCGTAGTACGCGGCCTTGCCCTCGGTTGAAATCAACTGCGCGAATCCGCCGGCGGCAGACGGCATGGCGCCGCTTCCGCGCGGCGCCTTCACCAAAGTCGTCTCAAGCCCTTTCGCCCTGAGCGCCGCCGCGAGCGCGGGGTCGAAGTCGCCGAACGGCGCGTACGCGAGCGCAGTGCGCCTGAGCGCGTCCGCCTCGGCGCGCGCGGCGTCCAGCGCGCCCTGGGCCTTCAAGACGGCCTCGACGAGCGCATCGCCCTTCAAGGCGTCGAACGGCGTGGACGCCGCCGGCGCTATCCCCGCCGCCTTGGCGTCAGACACGGACTTCGCGAGGATCCTCGCCGCGCGCTCCGCGTCGGAAAGCGTCCCCTTCGCCGCCGCGAACTCCGGCGACGCCGCGTGCGACAGATCGAGATGCACGCACCCGAGCATGCGCAGCCTCTCGAGCGTGCGCTCGCCCTCGCGCGCCACGCATAGGAGCGTCAGATGGCGCATCGGCACTATCATGCGGCGTCCCCCTTCCCGCGCGCCTTGGCGATCTTGCCGCGCGTGACGGCGGCGGTCTGCTCGTCGCCTATCGCGATCTTGATGACGCGTATGTTCTCGCGGCACTCGGGTATCTTCACCTTCTCGAAGAGGTTCACGCGCTGCGACGTAGTGCGCAGCTCCTCGGTGATCTTCGCACGCTGCTCCTCCAGCACGCTGCGTTCGGCCTGCAGGGAGAGGACGCGCGTCACGGCGTCCACGGCGTCATCCACCCACGCCGGGGTCTCCCAGAGGTCGATGGGCTTCACGTCGGTGTCGATTCCGTCGAATACAGGGATCGGCACGCCTGCGATGTTGGCCATGGACTTGCGCACCTCGCGCACAGAGACAAGGCCATCCAGCAGCTCCGCGCCCGTCGCGAAGAGGCCCACCCACGAATCGAGCGCGCCGCGCACCCGGCGCTCCTCGGCCGCCACGGCGTCGGCCTTCGCGACGATGCCGGCGATCTCCGCCTGGAGCTGCTGCTTCTTCAGCTGCAGCATCGGCAGAAACCGCTGGTATCGCTTCAAGGCGTCGGACTGCGCCTTCAGCTCGGTCTTTGTCAGCTTTATCTTGGCCATGTCTATTCCCCTCGGCGGGGA
>CAMOHV010000266.1 GCA_946615275.1 uncultured Verrucomicrobiota bacterium
GCGGAAGAACGCGCCAAGAAGGCGCGCCTTCCTTCACGTGTTTCCTACAAGGCCATTTCCACGGAGCCTAGGCGAAGACACCGGAGGAAGGCGCTTTTCTTTTGCCTTGACGTCGGCGTCCGGAATCAATCCAGCAACAAGGCAGAAGGAACACGACCATGAGTTGCAACCAGCAAACTCGCAAAATAACACCAGGAGCAAAGAACGGCGGTTGCGGCAAGCCGGTCCTGACCGACCCCGGAAATCAATCGCTTCCCGAACTGATGTCGCAATGGGAGACAGAGAATCGTCCCGGTTTTCACGAATATCTCGACGGCTACCGATCCTCCTCGTTCCCCGAAGCTCTGAAAGCCGCCTCCCGCGGCGAATGTCCTCCCAACGGCAAGGATGTGGGAAAGCGCCATTTCCACCAGCGGAGAATCCCGAAAACGGCAATAAAACAATGGGCGTCAAAACTGGACAAGGCGCAGGCGCAGATCCAGTCGTTTCTCGGACTGTCGTTCGAGGATCTTTTCGACTTTCTCGACGAACGGGCCCGCACGATTGACGGCATTGGACCTTTGATGGTGTATGACACGGCGCTTCGCATCGGTGCAAACATCGGGTGTCTCCCAAAGGACTGGGTTTACCTGCACGCCCACGCAAGAATTTCAGGCGTTCGTTCTGATGTGCAGCGCATCAGGAAATCCGAATTTCCCAAAACCCTCAAGGCACTTGAGGCGTGGGAAGCCTACGAAATCGAGGACTTCCTTTGCGTCTACCAAAAACAGATTAAGGAGCTGATGCCTCGCGCATAGTCTAACGATCACTCAACCATTCCCGAACACAATCAACCATCAACAGAAGGATTCAAAAATGAAAAACTTGCTCATCCTCTTCCTCGTGGCTGCAGCGCAGCTCTCATTGGCGGCGGTTACGGTAAACATGAAAACAGTCTCGCCGCCGACAACCGCGGGGAAAAGTTTTACGAAAACTACTACCGCATCAGGTGGAACCTATAATAGTGTCTTAACGACCACAATAACTTCCGTTGGTGAAGAGTCATTTAACATACAACTGTCGTTCAGCGCGAAAAGCGAGTATAATGCTACCGACTTTACCTTTCAGATTATAACATTTATCGGCGAGGGCTGCGGAATTGCCTCGTCTCCAAGAACAATAGTCACAAAGAATCTCGCAAAATCATCCTCAACTAAGACAGCTACAGAGACGGTCCAAATCACAGGACTGGTTCCAGATTCAATCTACTGGTTTCAATGTCGACAGATAGTTAAAGTTGAAGACTATACCACAAAAGAGGATGCTTATTGGACATGCGTAAAAACGTCTCCGCAAAGTTTGACGGTCGGAACCGTGGTTGTCACGCCCTCGACCACCAGCGGTGTATTCAGTGTCCCCGTCAGCAAACTTGGAACGGGCAACGAGATGGCACAGATTGACATCGTCCTGACGGGGCCGGACGGAAGGACGCACAGCGCGACGAGGACCGTGACGGAATCCGGGACGGTTTCGATTACCATTGACGACCCACCGCTGCTGGCGGGGACGAATTACACTGCCGTGGTGACGGTGACCGGAAGCAAAACGGGAAGCGTGACGCAGAACGTTTCGTTCGCCACGCTTGCGTCCGCGCCGACGATCGGGTCGCTTTCCACCAATGCCGTGGATGACGTTTCCGCGACGTTGAGACTCCCGGTCACGGCGATCGGCGAGGGCAACGCGTATGTCGATGTCCTTGTGACGGCGGACGGGGCGGATGGCAGCTCCGTGACGGGCGAAGTCCAGCGCGTCGCGGTGGACGGCGGCGTGGCGCAGGTGACGCTTGCCGGCCTCACGCCCTACACCGAATACACCGCCAGGGCGGTCGCGACGTCCTCGTCCGGCGGCACGGCGACCCGGACGCTTTCGTTCGCGACGCGCGCGAGCGACCCTCAGATCGGCGCCGTGTTCGTGATGAGCCAGCAGGACACGGCGGGGGCGTTCCTCGTCCCGGTGAGTTCCATGGGCGCGGGGAACACGGAGGTGACGATTACGGCCACGGCGTTTGGCGACGACGGCACCCGGGCGGAGAGTTCGACCATCTGCACGGCGCTCGGCAACAACTACGCCACGATCTCCGGCCTTTCGCCGGGGACGCCCTATGACGTCACCATCACCGTGACGGGCAACCACGGCGGCAGCGCGACGACATCGACGACGCTCACGACAACCGGCACGCGGACGACGATCGTCTCCGTCGTCGTCGATGGCGACACGCTCCCCACGCGCTGGCTCATCGACAACGGCATCATCCAGAACTCGCTCGGTCTCACGGAGGCGGATCTCGTCGAACTGTGGGGGACGGCCGCCGCCAACGGACGGACACTCCGCGAATGCTTTGTGGCAGGGCTGGACCCCGACGATCCCGATGCAGACTTGGTGGCCAACATCTCGATGAACGAAGCCGCCGTGCCCGTCATCACCTGGACGCCGGACCTCACGCCGGATCGCGTCTATACGGTCATCGGCCGGACGAACCTGACGGACAGCGGCTGGGTGGATCCGACCAACGAATCGACCCACTTCTACAAAGTCAAGGTCTCGCTTCCGTAAGGCTTCGAGACAATCCTCTTTCCATCAAAAGCTACGATGTGCGCCGGGCGCGGCCAATGCTGCGCTCGGCACCCTCGCGTGACGGGGTGCGGACCCCGCCACGCGCCGTTGAAGCGCCGAAGCCGCCGCGCCGCGGGACGCGGCGCGGGCGGTTTCAAACTTTCTCCGCCATCGCTTGTCCGGCGGCGCGGGCGGCGGCGAGGTCGGACTCCCAGTGGGCGTCGCGCCAGGCGAGGTGGGCGTCGGGCTGGAGGCCGTCCATCGCGTAGCGGGAGTAGTCCTTCACCTGGACGGTGCTGTGCGCCTCGACGAAGGCGGGGGCCGGGTCGCCGACGCCGCGCGCGACGGCGCCTTCGAGGATGGCGAGGTGCTGGCGGATGTCCGGCATCATCGACTCCGGCGCGTTCATCGAGTAGATCCACGCGAGCGGCTTCTTCTTCGGCGCGGCGCACGAGAAGTCCGTGTAGCGCAGCCACGGGAAGACGAGGCGCTCGAGAAAGGCGCGCGTCATGGCCGTCCACTCGGAGAAGTAGATCGGCGAGGCGATGGCGAGGCCGTCCGCGTCGTTGGCGGCGCGGAGCGCGTCCGTAAGGCCGTCGCGGATGGCGCAGAGGCCGTTCTCGCGGCCCTTGAGCTTGCAGGCGAGGCACGAGACGCAGCCCTTGTAGGCGGGCAGGTCGTAGAGGCGGACGCGCTCCACCTCGATCTCGGGCGAGGCCGCGCGCGCGCCTTCGGCGAAGGCGTCGCAGAGCGCGGCGGTGTTCATGTTGCGGCGCGGGCCGCCGTCGACGATCAGGATGTGTTTCATGGCGGAAAGTCTACCACGGGCACCGCGTCCGCGGCAAGGGCGCGCGTGGAGAAAAGGAGAAGGGCGCTTCGTCGCGGCGCCGTAGCGGCCGGTCAACCGCGATCCAGGTCGCGGACGAAGTTCGCGACCTGGATCGCGGCGGCGGAGGCTCCCGCTTGACAAAGGTTAGATGTCTAACTAGAATCCCGGCCCCGTGAAACGCAATCTCGGACATCTGCTCTCCCGGGCCCATGACCGGGCCGGCCGCTGGATGACGGCGGCGCTCGCGGAGGCGGGCCTCGCGGGGCTTTCGCCGTCGCACGGCGACGTGCTCGCGTGCCTCTTCGGGCGCGGCCCGGCGACGATGCGCGAGCTGGCGGCGTTCGCGGGGCGGACCAAGGCGACGACGAC
>CAMOHV010000267.1 GCA_946615275.1 uncultured Verrucomicrobiota bacterium
GGCGTTGAGCTTGAAGAGGTTCTCCTTGCCCATCTTCTTGACCCACTTCATCGTGGCGCCGAAGATGTAGATGCCCCATGTGGGCGGCGTGTTGTAGAGGGAGTTCTCGTCCACGTACGTGCGGTACTGGAGCATCGTGGGGATCGTGGCGGAGCCCTTGGCGGCGAAGTCCTTGCGGATCGCGACCACCGCCATGCCGGAGGGGCCGAGGTTCTTCTGCGCGCCGGCGTAGAACATCGAGAACTTCGAGTAGTCGCGCTCGCAGGAGAGGATGTCGGAGGACATGTCGCCGATGAGCGGCGAGCCGGAGTCCGGGATCACCTTCAGCTCCGCGCCGGAGATCGTCTCGTTCGTGCAGATGTGGCTGTAGGCGGCGCCGGCGGTCCACTTGAACTCGTCGTCCGCGGGCATGCGCGTGGGGATGTCCTTCTGGCAGTTCGCGACCACGTTCACGGTCCCGATCATCTGCGCCTGCTTGAGGGCCTTGTTGGACCACGTGCCCTGGTTGGCGTAGTCCGCCGCCTGGCCGGCCCCGAGGAAGTTCATCGGGATCATTGCGAACTGCATCGACGCGCCGCCCTGCACGAAGCAGACCGACCAGTCGTCGTCAAGCCCGCAGAGCTCCTTGAACGTGGCGATCGCCTCCTGGTGGATGGCGTCGTAGTCCTTTCCGCGGTGGGACATCTCCATCACCGACATTCCGCAGCCCTTGTAGTCGACAAGATCCTGCTGCGCTTCCTGGAGAACCTCGAGCGGCAGCACTGCCGGGCCCGCGGAGAAATTATAGACACGAGACATGTTTTTTCTACCTTTTTAGTTGTTGTTGAAGACAGCTGATATTTTACTCCTTCGGAGCTGATTTTGCAATGGGATTTTACGACCCACGTTGAAAAGCACCCCCATCTCCGCGAGCGACATCACGAGATTGGTGCCCCCGTAGCTGATGAACGGAAGCGCCAGCCCCTTCGTTGGGAGGATGCCGGAGACGACGCCCATGTTGCATATCGCCTGGAAGAAGATGAGGAACGTGATGCCCGCGGCGATGAGCCGCCCGAGGCGGTCCGGCGCGCGCAGGGAGATTATCACCCCGCACACGAAGAGCGTCACGAAGAGCGCCAGCAGGAGCAGCGAGAGCATCAGCCCCCACTCCTCCGCGCCTATGGCGAAGATGAAGTCCGTATGGCGCTCCGGAAGGTACTTGTACTTCTGCTGGCTCTGGTTGAAGCCCACGCCCGTGATGCCGCCGCGCTGGATCGCGATGATGGACTGCTCCTTCTGGTAGAGAGCCGTCTTGACCTTCGCGGCGGACGTCGCGTCGAACGGCAGATTCAACATCGCGTTCAACTTGCTACCGATCGACTCCGGAAGCATGGGGATGAGCCGCCTCATCCTGTTCTCGTTGTGGACCAGGGACACGCCGACCAGCACCAATCCCGCTACGGAGAGATATATGATGTGCCAGAACTTCACGCCCGCTATCCACATGAGCGTCACGCCCATGGCGCCCACAATCACCGTCGACCCGAAGTCAGGCTCCATGAGGATCAGCACCGTCATCAAGCCGAAAATCCCCGCCGTGGGCAGCGCGCCCTTCCAGAAGAGCCCCACCTTCCAGCCCCGCTTGTCGAGGAACACGGCGGTGGCGAGAAGCGCCACCATCTTGGCGATCTCGCTCGGCTGCACCTGCAGCGGGCCGATGTCGATCCACCGCCGCGCGCCCTTGTGCTCTGGCTGAGTGAGCACGAAGCATAGAAGCACCAGCACGATCACATAGACGGCGATCGTCAGAGCGGGCCATTTCCCCCAGATGTGATAGTCGAGGAAGAACGCTATGAGAAACGGAATGAGCGCCACGCCCAGAAAGATCGCCTGCTTCACTAGATAGGGGTTGCGGGCGTTGATCCCCCTGTAGCTCAGTATCTCGGAAGCTGGGGTGGAGGTCAACTGAGAACCGGCGGCAGAGGCGTCGCCCGCCTCATGAGCCGCCGGCTGCTCAAAGGATATGCGCTTTGAATCGACCTCTCCGGCGGACGCCAACAGCACGAAGCCGACCGCCAGGAGACCCAGCAACGTCAAACCAAGTACGAACAGCGTCTTCACGGCGCGGTTGAATCGGAGGCGGGAACCTTCGCGTCAGGAGGAAGCTTGAGAACCTGGCCGGGCCTGAGCTTGTCGGTAGGCTTGAGATCGTTGAGGTCCATGAGCGCGCTCGGGCTGATGCCGAAGTTTATCGCGATCGCAATCGCGTCCTCGCCCTCCTTCACGACGTAGGTGAGGGGCACGGCCGGGGCGGTGGGCGCAGGCTCGGCGGCAGAAGCCGCCGGCGTGGGCGCGGGCGCGGCGTTGTCATCAGACTTCGCTTCGTCCGCGGACGCAGCCGGCTTTTCGTCGGCCTTCTTCTCTTCGCCCTTGACTTCGGTTGTCGCGTCGTCCTTCTTGGCGGCGGTCGCGTCGTCCTTCTTGACCTCATCCTTCTTCACGTCATTTCCGGCGGCGGGCTCGGCGGTCTTCGCCTCGGCCTTAACCTTCTCGGCTGGGACCTTGAGCTTCTGGCCGACGCGGATGTTGTTGTCGGAAAGCCCGTTCAGCTCCTTTAGCGCACGCGAGGTGATGCCGTACGCGAGCGCGATCTTGCCGATCTGATCGCCGCTCTTGACGACATACTCCTTGGTGGGGCCGTCGTACGGCTTGTAGGCGGCCTTCGTGGTGACAGGGGCCTTGACATTGGCGGCGTCGCCCTTCGCGGCGGGCTTCGCGTCCTTCACCGAAGCGGCCTTCGCGTCCTTCGCGGGCTTCGCAGCGGGCACGTCGTGCACGCCCGGCAGACGGATCTTCTTCCCGACGAAGAGCTTGTTGGGGTCGAGGCCGGGGTTCAGCTTCAGCACGTCGCGCTGCTTCACGCCGTACTTCACGCAGATCCTGGAGAGCATGTCGCCTCTCTTGACGACGTACTCAGTGTATTCGGGCTCAGGCGGCGGAAGCGCCTTGGCGTCGGCCTGCGGCTGCGCGGGCTTCGCCGCCGCGCCATGCTGGGCCGTCTTGCCGGCGGGCGCCTGGGCCGGAGCGGAGGGCTGCTGGGCCTGCGGCTGCGCCGGCGGCGTCTGCGGCCTGGCGGCGGCCTGTGGCGGCGCCTTCGGCTCCACGTAGCGCGATGTCTCTATGTCGTGCTGGGCCGCGGTCTTTGGCGCGGCGGCCGGCTGGGCCGGCCGCTGCTGCGCGGCCGGGCGGCTCGGCGGCTGCCGTTCGCCGCCGCTCGGCTTCGTTGCCTTGCACCCCTGCATCAGCGCAGAGGCCACGGCCAGGTTCACTCCAAGGAGCATCCCGAATTTAGCATTCATTTTTTTCTCTCTCTTTCATAACGATGGCCGCGAAGCG
This sequence comes from uncultured Verrucomicrobiota bacterium, assembly GCA_946615275.1. The sequence goes on from CAMOHV010000267.1 coordinate 3,376, forward strand.
ATCGCCGCGCGCGCCGTAGTTCTTAAACTGGTCGAAACTCGCCGCGCCCGGAGAAAGCAGGACAGCCTCCCCCGGCCGCGCATCGCGCGAAGCGGCCTCGACTGCGGCCTCAAGCGTCCCGCACATCTCGCACGGAACCGCCGAATGCCACGCGTCGTAGAGCTGATTCGCGCAACGTCCTATAAGATACACTTTTTTGGTGGTGGATTGCAAGTACCTAATTGAAGAAAATGCATCGTCCCCTTTTCCGAGCCCGCCGGCGATCAGGCGCACCGGACGACCCGCCATGCGCGTTCCGGCCGCCAAAGCCGCGAGGGAAGTGGCCTTGGAGTCGTCTATGTAGCGCACTCCGCCGCGCTCGCAGACGGTCTGCATCCTGTGCGGCAGCGGCTCGAAGGCGGCGAACGCCGCGGC
>CAMOHV010000268.1 GCA_946615275.1 uncultured Verrucomicrobiota bacterium
CTATTCTCCTACTCGTCCTAAAGCGGCGGCGTTGAGCCCGGCCCTCCCGCAAGGGACGATTCAAGGGCGCGAAGCGCGGGGCGGACGAGAGAGGCGAAGCGAGAGCTGGCTAGGCGCGCAAACGCCGCCAAGGCCGCATGGCGAAGCGGATGTGGATGCGGGCCGTCAAGATTTCGCATCCAGCTCCATGCGGAAGAAGGCGAAGTCCATCTCCTTTGACGAATGATGCGGACTTGCCATGCATTCGCGCAACCTCGCGGCAAGGCCGGGATAGCGCATTTGCACTTCGCGTGAGATGCGCTCAAACGGCGAACCGACTCGCTCGCGCTGCCCCGCCTCGTCTATTCCAAGCCGCAGCATTTCTTGCCTGAAATCCTTGCCGTGCCCGCCGCGCCGGCCCTGCGAGTACTGCCAGATGTGCGTCATCTCGTGAAGGAGGATCGGCATGAACGATGCGGTCTGGGCGCGCGCGCAGATGTTGAGCGTTATCGATATCGCGTCATACACCTGGCCGTCAACGGCCGTAGCGCGCTGCTGCGCATACCCGGCGACGCGCGTCGCCTGCCGAGTGCGATTCAGAATCAGCGCCACGGGCGGAAGCGCTCCGCCCCAGCCATGGTAGTTGCAAATCCCGTAGATTTCGTAGAGCTGGCGATAGACGTCCTCGAATTCACGGTAGAAAGGCGGCAGGTTGAATCGTCCTCCAAACGACATCGCTTCGCTGCTCCGTGGAGGCGCGGCCGCAGCTCTCGGACGGCGTCCACCGCGTTTACGCCCCGTGCGCTCGGCTCGCATCCGCTCACGCCTTTCAAGTAACGCAAGGCTCAGTTTCAGAGTCTTCTCGATCATCTCCGTGCCGTCCTGGAGCGCCATCCACTGTCCGTTCATCAGACGGAAGCGTTTCTGCGCCGGTGTCACGCGCTCAAAGAGGTAGCCCGTCTTGGCGCTCTGGACCACGTTGCAGTGCGTCTTGCCCTCGGCCAGCCTGAGCCCGCGCCCGCACATCTGGATCGTCGGCAGGCGGCTCGCGTCGCGCGCGAAGATCGTCTGAACGTCCGGCTGGTCGAAGCCCTCAGTGAGCATCGCGACGTTGGCGATCACGCGCCCCTTGCCAGCGATGAACTCCTCCAGCTGGCGGTCCTTGTCGCTCTCCGCGGTCCCCACTTCGCACGCCACGCCGCCATCCGCAAGCGTCTTCTGGAACTGGCGGCATTCCAGCACTGTCTGGAAGAACACAAGCGCCTTGCCCCACTTCTCGGGCGAGTTGAGGTAGCACTCCCCTACGATCTGCGGGCCGTAGTGCGGCAGAAGATACGAATGGAACGGGCTCAAGTAGCCCTCGCGGATGAGGCGGTCGATCGAGCATGTCGTCACCGTCTCCTGGAATGAGAGCTTCATCCGGTCGGTGCGCAGCGGCGTGGCCGAAAGCCCAAGGACATATTCGCTTTTCATCTTCTCGTACAGGAGCACGCACGACTGCGTGGCCTCGTGGTGCGCCTCGTCCAGGACGACGAGATCCGCCTCCGGCGGCGTCTTCGCGAAGAGCGACACGGGGCGGATGTTGTCCTGGTGGAGCGACATGTTGGCCTCCATCACCTGGCGTAGCAGATGCCGGCGCGGCGCCACCCAGTCCACCTTGAGCCTGCGCCCCCATATCTCCTGCAGCGCGTGGATCGTCTCCAGCGCCATGTACGTCTTCCCCGATCCTACGGGCGACTCGAGCATGACGGACGCCGAGCCATGCCCCGCGAACCCCGCCAGGCACGCGGCGACGGCCTCCTGCTGGTATTGCCGCACCTCCCAGTTCATCCTCGAGCCCTCTCACCAAGGTCGATGCCCTTCAGATAGTACTGGCTCGCCGGCTGGGCGTGGGGATACATCTCCTCGAGATCGTAGCTGCGCGCGTAGAAGTCGCCCAGAAGCCCGTCGGCGGAGCTCTGGTTCCTGAGGAGCTCGCCGTGGTGCGTGTTCAGCTCGGAGACGAAGTTCATGACGTCTGCGACCGACGCACCCGTCGGCAGAAGCCCGCGGCGGCGCTCGCCTATCGCGCCGAGGTCGGTCACGCCGTATCTCACGCACGGGTTGTCCGCCACCTCGTGCAGCCTCTCGCAGAGCAGCATCTGGTGCCGCGCGTCGCGCACCTGGCGGCGGATGAACGTCTCCGCCTGGTACACCTCGTCCACGGACGCCTTGGTGCCGTTGGCGGCGAGAAGCCTCTCGTGCAGAAGCTCCACGCCGCGGGGGTTGCTGAACGACTTTAGAAGCCGGCGGAAATGCTCGCCGCTCGTGTCCTTCACCTCCATCTTCGTGCGGAAGATCGGCGCCTCGGCGACCGCGCCGTTGGAGCAGATCTGCCGCCAGGTGGCGAGCGTGGTCTCCGGCGTCCCCATGCCGTCCACCGGCACCTCCGTGCTGATGTGCACCCCGTACTTGCTGTCGCCTGGTATGTCCCACGCCTCGCCAAGGTCGAACCGACCGGTGATGACGCCGTCGTGGTAGCTGAAGTCCTGGAGGCGCTTGTCGTCCTTCATCACAATCTCGATGTTCCCCGCCGGCATCGGGACGCCCTTGTCCTCGATCAGCGCGAGCGCCTTGTGCTCCTCGTGGTCCAGCGTCAGACGCAGCTGGAGGTCGGGCGCGCGCTCCGCCGCCCGGCGCACCACCTCCAGCGGCGTGAAGAGCTCGAACACGCTGATCGGCACCTTCATCCGCTGGGCCATGCCCTTCAGGAAGCGCTGGGACGGTGTGAACCGCTCGCCGTCGATCTCCAGCGCCTTGAAGCGCCCGTCCTCCTCCACCACTGAATCAGCCACCCTCTGCGGCGTGATCCTCACAGTCTCGAACCTCTCATGGAACGGCATGGGGCGAGCCGGCTCCGCCGGCGGCGTCTCCGCCCCATCCCCTCCGCTCCGCTCGTTCTCCTCGCGCATCAGCCTGACGACCGCCCCCCAGTCGCCTTCCCGCATCTTCTGCAATATAAGTTCATTCATTTAGACAATTCTCCTTACCCCCGCGAAAGCAAGAAACGTGCCAACGCCGAAAACGCCTCCAGAGCCCATGTTTTCCACATGGGTCGTGCATAATTTCTTACCAGATAGTCAAAAATTGATGATTCGTCGGCGCCGGCGCTACGTCAGCAGAGCGAAGAACACCCCCGCGCAGGCGAGCGTGTCGTCAAGCGCGTCGTGGCTGTTCACGCCGTCCACGCCGAGCACATCGACCAGATTGGAGAGGGCGTGGCTCTCCAGATCTGGCAGCAGACGGCGGGAGAGCGCGAGCGTGTCGCACGTCTCGATGCCCTTCGGCGCGAAGCAGAGGTCGAACTTCTCGCACTCCTGGCCCAGCATGCGCATGTCGAACCGACTGTTGTGCGCGACGAGTAGCGCGTCGTCGCCGAGGAACTCGAAGAACCGGCGCATCGCCTCCTCCGGCGCGAGGCCATGCTCGAAGAGGAAGTCCATGGAAAGGCCGTGCACGCGCTCCGCCCAGGGGTTCATCTCGCAGGTGGGTCGCACATACGCGTTGAACGTGCGCAAGAGCCTGCCGCACACATACTCGGCGGCGGCTATCTGGCATATCTCGTCGTAGCGCGAGCAGCCGGTCGTCTCGGTGTCGAACACCACCACCCGACCGCTCGTCGCGTAGCGCCTAAACGCCGCCATGCCGCCTTCGCTTATCCTCATGGCTCCCCTATCGGACAATCGCCGCAGAAATCGCGGCGGCCGCAGTCGCGGCAGAAGTCGCCGCGCCAGACTGAGTCGAACTGCTCGACGAGCGGCGCGACGAG
>CAMOHV010000269.1 GCA_946615275.1 uncultured Verrucomicrobiota bacterium
CCACGATGGGGCGGAGCCGCTTCAAGTCACGGGCATTCTTTGTGCCCAAAATCATTTTTAGAATGTTCATTGGGCGTATATTATACCATACCCGCGCGCCGCGTGGGGCAGAAAATGTCGTCACGAGCCCGAGATGCCCGGCGCAAGGCGGCGCACCACGCGCGCCGCGATCCACACCGCGCACGCGACCACCAGGAACACAGGCGCCGGGCGGCACAGCATGAACCCCACCTGCATGTAGAGGATCGCCCCCACCGCCGCGCCCACCGCCGCCCGGCGCTCCGCCGGCCCGTGCGCGCGCCAGAGCGGCGCCACCGCCGCGCACCACACCCAGAAGGCGAAGAGGCATCCCGCGAACGGAAGGATCGCCAGGCGCGCATCTGGGAGGAACACGCACGCCGGCAGCGCCACGAACGCCGCGAGCCCCAGCAGATAGCGTCTGTTCCCCAGCCCCTCGGACGGCCTCTCCTCCCCCTCCGAGAGTTTCGTGATCGCCGCCACATACGCCATCCATCCCAGCGCCATCGCCGCGAGCGCCGCTATCGGCCAATCCCTCCACGCCGCAGCGCGCGGCATCACCGCCGCCGCCCCGCACACAGCGCTAAGCGCCCTGCACAGCCCCATCAGCCATGCGCCCTTAAGCCGGTTGTACGCCAGCACAGCCACAAGAAGGATCCCCGTCGCGAGCCACCACGCCGGCGGCAGCCCCGCCGCCGCCCCCGAAAGAAGCGCCAGCCCCCAGCAGACGGCGCGCGCGGTCTTCGCGGCCCGCAGCGATATCGCGCCGGAGGGGAGCGGACGCTCAGGGGCGTCGATCCGGTCGCGCTCCAGCCCTGCGATGTCGTTGTCCGCAAGACCGTACATGTAGAGGAGAAGCGCGGCGGCAGACGCCGCCGTCACTGCCGCGGGGCGCGCGTCGAAGCCCGCGGCGGAGGCCGCAAGCGCCGCGCCCGCCGCGGCGTCGCCCGGCGCCGTGGGCAGGTTAGGGAGGCGAAAGAGCCTCAGCCATCGAGAGACATCCATCCTGTTCGACCCCGCCCCTCAGCGCTTCAGGCAGGCCGGGGTCCAGATGTCTTCCGGCTTGAGGTCCAGCCACATTATCGCGTCGAGCCAGCGCGTCAGGTCCTTGGGCGCGCCGTCGAAGTTGTTCGTGCCGAACGAGAACTTCGCCCCCATCGCCTTCGCGAGCTTCAGGAACCTCGGCGAGGGATAGGGGGACTCCGCCTGCACCTCGAGCGCGATCCCCTTCTCCACGGCCTTGGAGATCACGGCCTTCATGCGCTCCTCCGTCCACAGCTTCTCCGCGAGGCCGTTGAGCGGGGACGGCAGATATGTCGGGTTGGCCAGGATGGAGATGGGCTCGTCGAGGATGCGGAGGTTGTGCGCGACGTATTCATCCATCCACTTCTCCGGGTCGCCGATCTCCGACATGTCCTTCACGAGCCATAGGCGCTTGTCGCGTCCGTTGGGGAGCTTGCCCATGATCATTGTGTCTGCGAGGATGTAGTCGAACTTGGCGCGCGTGGCGGCGTCGATCTGCCTGTACCAGTCGCGGTCGTTCACCTGTATGCCGACGGGCATCTTGGGGTTCGCCCTGCGCGCCGCGGCGGCGAACGCGGCAAGGCGCGCGTTGTCGTATATCTCCCATTCGCGGCCGTGGTTCTCCATCGCGCTCTGTCGGATGAAGCCGGCGCGCTCGCGCTCAACGGCCATCTCGGGCGTGAAGCCGCCGCGGATGTGGACGTGCCAGTCCGTGATGACTATGCCGCGCGCGGCGCATTCGGCTCGGAGGCGCTCGTTGATGCGGTTCTTGGGATAGCGGAAGTCCGGCACCTCGCCGGCCACTGTGTAGAACACCACGCGCAGCGTCCGCTCCGTGGCCGCGCCGTCGCGCACATAGCGCATCTCGACAAGGGCCGGCGCCTGCGCGGACGGGTTCTTCGCGAGCGTCACCGCCGCGCGCCCCGACTCTGCGCGGTGCTCGATCGTCACGGCGCACTCGTTCGCGGAGTGGCGCGCCTCCCATCTGCCCCCCGCGCCCTCCTCCAGCAGGAACCGCACCGTCCCGCCGCGCTTGGCGCGCGCGGTCATCTCCCCCGGCAGATCGGCGAGCGCGTACTCCGCGCCGTTCTTGATCTCCGCCCCGAACAGCGCCGCACAGGCAAGCGCCACCGCCCAGAATGCGAGCATCCGCCTCATGCGAACGTCACCTCCTGGCCGTGGAACATGAAGTTCCCGCCAACGACGTACTGCATGGCCGTGGGGGAGAAGCGCTCCTGCACGGCGATGTGGAGATGCCCGGCGAGAATGCCCTTCAAGAGCGGCTCCCCCTTGAGATAGGCGATGAATTCGCGCGTCACAGGATCCGTCTGCTGGCGCATGTAGTCGCCGCGCGCGTCGGGGATGGCGGCGGTGGTGAACTTCGCGCCGGCACGCCAGAACTTGTGGTTGGCGCGCCAGATGCCGGGCGTGTAGAAAGGCACGTGCATGCATAGTATGATCGGAAGGCCCTTCTTCGCCTCTGCGCGGAAGCGCTCCGCCTGCTCGGCGGTAACGTAGCCGTACACGTCGTCGAGCGTGACGAAGTTGACGCCGTTCACCACCGTGGAGGCCAGCTTCACGTCGAACGGATACGCCGCCGCCACCTCGGCGCGCGTGCCGTCCTTGTACGCCTCTGTGTTCTCGCTCTTCTCAAGCCCCATGTTGCGCGAATACTCGTGGTTGCCCACGGAGCCGAACATGTCCGGGCCATAGTACTTCTTCACGAGGTCGAAGTTGGCCCGGCTCTGCCAGTCTATGAGATCGCCCGTGTGGAGGACGTAGTCAACGTTCTTCCTGGCCCATTCGAGGGAGTCCCTCAACGCCTCCTCCTGGCGCCCGCCGAAGCACTGGGTGCGCTTGGCCTTGAGCTGCTGCTTCATCTCGCCCTCGTCGGGGTAGGCTTCGGTGAGGTGCGTGTCGGAGATGTGCAGGATCGAGAACGGCCTGGTCGCGCCCACGTCTATGTGCTGGTACGCGAGGACGAGGCGCTCGAAGCGCCCGCGCCTGGGGAACACGGCGGGGTCGTCGGCGAAGGCGGGCAGACGCGAGACGGCCACGATGCCGCCCAGGGCCAGCCCGCCTCGGAGGAAGTCACGGCGGGATGTGTTGTTTTTCATGCCCGTATTATATCATTATTAGTGCCTAGTGCCTAGTGCCTAATGCCTAGCCCGCCGCCCGCGTTTCGCACGGGAATGTACGGGAATGTAAATGATGGTAAGTAGAGAAAACTTTCAGCTTTTCAACCTTTCAACTTTTCAACTTATAGACAAATGCCTAGAAGCCGATGCGGGCGGAGTCGCCGCGGTCCTTCTTGAGTGCGCACTCCTCCTTCAAGGCCTCGATGCGGACAAGATTGGTCGCCTTCGCGCCAAGGTAGAAGAGCTCCTGGCGCACGGTGCGGAAGTCGCCTGGCGCGAGGTTCCGTATCGCGAAGAGCTCGCCGGCCTCCTCTTCGGAGAGTTTGGCGCCAAACGTGCGCTCGAAGAATGCCCGCTTCCCCGCGTCGTCAAGATGGCGGAACTCGAGCTTGAACGTGAAGCGGCGCATCGTGGCCGGGTCGAGGTTGACCGAGAAGTTCGTGGCGGCCACCATCACGCCGTCGAAGCTCTCCATCTGCTGGAGGAGCTCGTTCACCTGCGTGACCTCCCATCCGGCGCGGGCGCCGGAGCGGTCCTGGAGGAGGCCGTCCACCTCGTCGAAGAAGAGGATGGCGTGCTCCGCCTCGGCGCGGCGGAACG
>CAMOHV010000270.1 GCA_946615275.1 uncultured Verrucomicrobiota bacterium
TAGGCACTAGGCACTAGGCACTAAATATGCTATAATCTTCGCCATGAAAACAAGCACTCGAATCATTCTGGCCGCGGGGATTGTCTCCGCCGGCGTAGCGTTTCTCTCCACTGGCTGCTGCTCCTCCTGCGGGGACGGCGCCTGCGCGCCCAAGGCCGCATCATGCGGCTGCAGCGCGAATGCGTCCGCCTGCGCGTGCAAGGCATGTGGCTGCGCGGACTGCTCGTGCCCGTGGGGCAACTGGGCCCTCTACCTTCCTTACGACTTCATGAACGCCGGGCATCTGATCCTGGCGAAGGGCGCGGACGGCAAGCCGTGCGCGAAGCTCCTCTGGCGCTGGGGCAGCCCAACGGCCGAGGGCAACGTGACGGTGGAAGGCGCGAAGTTCTCCGTCCAGCGCGGATTCTCCAAGCCGAAGGGCAAGGAGAACGACAAGGCCGCCTGGCGCGCACTGCGCGTCACGGGCGTGGTGAAGGGGAAGACGGCGGAATGCGAAGTTGTGAACGTGGACGGCAACGGCAAGGCCGTGGACAAGCCGCTCGCCTTCAAGGCCAAGCGCAACCCGCCAGTCGGCCCGGCGCCGGACCTCGCGAAGGTGAAGTTCGGCAAGCCCGTCAATCTGCTGGCCGGCTCGATGGCCGACTTCGAGCTGATGGGCGGCGACCACTCCGGCAAGATCAACGGCTGGACGCTCAAGGACGGCGTCCTCTCCAACCGCATCACGCGCGACAAGGACGGGAAGTCCGTCCACAAGAACGGCAACCTCCGCACGAAGCGCGCCGACTTCTTCGACTTCAACCTCAAGTACGAGGTGCGCGTGCTGCCCGGATGCAACTCCGGAGTGTATCTGCGCGGCATCTACGAGATACAGGTGCTTGACTCCTTCGGGAAGGACGTCGACTGCCACAACATGGCCGCGTTCTACGGGCGCATCACGCCGTCGGTGGCGGCCGAGAAGCCCGCCGGGGAGTGGCAGACGGTCGACGTTACGCTCGTGGACCGCCATGTGACGGTTGTCCTCAACGGCAAGAAGATCATCGACAACAAGCCCGTCGAGGGCATAACCGGCGGCGCCATGACGGCCGACGAGTTCGTGCCCGGCCCGCTCTACCTCCAGGGCGACCACTCCGACGCCGACTTCCGCAACATGGTCCTGACGCCCGTCGTCAAGTGACCTTCTGCAGCATGGTTGAATCGGAGACCATCGCAGCCGTCGCCACGCCCCCCGGGCGTGGCGGCGTTGCTGTGGTGCGCGTGAGCGGACCGGACGCCTTCGCCGTTGCGCGCCGCGTCGCTGGGCGCGACATCGGGCCGGGCGACGCCGGGCGCTTCTTCCGCGCCGTGTTCCGATCCGCCTCCGGCGAGGCGATCGACGACGGGCTCGCCCTTGTGTTCGCCGCGCCGCGCTCCTACACCGGCGAAGACGTCGTGGAGCTCCAGTGCCACGGCGGCGTTGTGGCGCCGCGCCGCGTGCTGGAGGCCGCGCTCGCGGCCGGCGCGCGCCTCGCCCGCCGCGGCGAGTTCACGCTGCGGGCCTTCATGAACGGACGCCTCGACCTCTCCGCCGCCGAGGCGGTGATCGACCTAGTCGACGCGAAGACGGAGCGCGCCGCCGACGACGCTTTCCGCCGGCTGGGCGGCGACCTCTCCCGCCGCTTCGATTCGCTCTATTCTTCCGCCATCGACCTCTCAGCGCGCGTGGAGCATTCGCTCGACTTCTCAGAGGACGATCTGCCGCCCGGCTTCGCAGACGATCTCGCGACGCGCCTCGACGCGCTGTCCGCCGCGCTCAGCCGCCACATCGCCACGGCGCGCGAGGGGAAGATGCTGCGCGATGGGGCGCTGGTCGTCCTGGCAGGGCCGCCCAACGCCGGCAAGAGCTCGCTCATGAACGCGCTCCTCGGCGAAAGGCGCGCCATCGTCTCCCCCCAGGCCGGAACCACGCGCGACTCCATCGAGGAGTGGATCGAGATCGGCGGGTGGCCGGTGCGGCTCGCCGACACGGCCGGCCTCCGCGACGCAGCCGATTCCATCGAGGCCGAGGGCGTGGAGCGCGCGCGTTCGCTCATGGACCGCGCCGACATAGTCCTTGCCCTCGACTGCGACATCCCCCGCGCGGTCCGCCTCCACGCGAAGTGCGACCTCGGCCCGGGCGAGGGACTTCCCGTCTCCTCTAAGACCGGCGAAGGGCTCGACGAGCTCAGAACGACGATCGCCGCGCGCCTGGAGAAGCTCTCCGCCAGGGCCGACGAGTCCGACGGCGCGGACGTCACGACGCGCGAGAAGGAGCTTCTTGAATCGTCCCTTGCCTCGCTTTCCCGCGCGCGCCAGGCCCTCGCCGCCCCCGAGTGGGTGCTGGCGGCGGGCGAGCTCCGCTCCGCCGCCGAGGCCCTTGGCAGGCTTACGGGCAAGGTCTATTCGGACGATCTCCTCGACGCGCTCTTCTCGCGCTTCTGCATTGGGAAATAGCGGCATGACGGGACGGACGTTCGAGATAAGGGAGTTCACGCTGCACGACGGCCCGGGCGCGCGGACGACGGTCTTCTTCAAGGGGTGTCCGCTCCGGTGCGCATGGTGCCACAATCCTGAGGGGCAGGATCCGGGAATCGGCGTGATGCGCCGCAGGTCGGGCGGCGAGGCGCTCGCGTGCGGAGTGGACTGGACCGTGGACGCGCTTGCGCGCGAGCTGCTTGCGAACGCGGACTTCCTTGCCATGTCCGGCGGCGGCATCACGTTCTCCGGCGGCGAGCCGCTCATGCAGGCGCCTTTCCTCCTGGAGCTTGTGCCCGCGCTTCGCGCCGGCTGGCGCGAGCGCCTTGACGCCGATGCGCCGCCGCTACATCTGGCAATCGAGACGAGCGGGCATGCTCCGCGGGAAGACTACCGCCGCGTGGCGGAGAGCGTGGATCTCGTGTATCAGGATCTGAAGCATCCGTTCAGGGAGGGGCACATCCGCTGGACGGGGGTCGGGCCGGATCTTATATTCGCGAACTTGGCGTGGCTCAAGGAGTCGGGCCGGAGGTTTGTGGCGCGCATACCGCTTGTGCCTGGCGTGAACGACGGCCCGGCGGAGCTGGAAGGGTTTGCGCGGATGCTGGAGGGGGCGCGCGGGCTGGAGCGCGTGGAGCTCTTGCCCTACAACAGGGCCGCCGGCGCGAAGTATCCGCTCGCGGGGCGGGAATGGCGCCCAGGATTCGACGAGACGGCGGAGCCGCGCGCCGACGTCTCTCCGTTCATTTCCCGCGGCGTCGATTGCGCGCTGATGTAATTTCATTCCCGCTTACTTTTTGCCCATTTGCATTTCCCCTACACAAAAGTGACAGAACGCGACAGGTTTCAATTCCTGCCTCAATCCGTTAATCCATGCAGATGACGCCTGTGCCGGAGCCGATCTCGAGCGTGCCCTTGCCGCCGTCCAATCCCACGTGAAAATCGCAATTCGAGAAGTCCGCCGTGCCGCCCGTGAAGCGGTAGAGGCCTATGCCGCCTCTCCAGCCCACGCGCACAACTCCTTTGCCCTGGACGAAGGAACCGCCGCTCTGCAGCATCTCGCCATGGGAGCGACCACTCTATTAAGTTTGCCATATCGACGCGTATGAGGTATAATTGTGTCCATGCAGAAGGCAGAGTCCAAGTACAAGGCGATCTTCGAGGCGCTCAAGGAGGAAATCCTGGGCGGCAAGTACTCCGCCACCCGCAAGCTGCCGAGCGAGGCGCAGCTGATGCGCCGCTTCGGCGGCTCGCGCG